>NZ_CP099917.1:2717500-2955000 GCF_030994125.1 Pseudoalteromonas xiamenensis
TAAAGAAAGCGTAATAGCTCACTAGTCGAGTCGGCCTGCGCGGAAGATGTAACGGGGCTAAACATACCACCGAAGCTGCGGCTGCAGATTTTATCTGCGGGGTAGGGGAGCGTTCTGTAAGCCGTTGAAGGTGTACCGGGAGGTATGCTGGAGGTATCAGAAGTGCGAATGCTGACATAAGTAACGATAATGCGGGTGAAAAACCCGCACGCCGGAAGACCAAGGGTTCCTATCCCATGTTAATCAGGGTAGGGTGAGTCGACCCCTAAGGCGAGGCTGAAGAGCGTAGTCGATGGGAAACGGGTTAATATTCCCGTACTTGATATGAATGCGATGGGGGGACGGAGCAGGCTAGGCAAGCATGGCGTTGGTTGTCCATGTGAAAGTATGTAGGCTGGTGACTTAGGCAAATCCGGGTCGCTAAAGCTGAGATACGAGACGAGCACCTACGGGTGTGAAGTTGTTGATGCCCTACTTCCAGGAAAAGCCTCTAAGCTTCAGTTCATATTGAATCGTACCCGAAACCGACACAGGTGGTCAGGTAGAGAATACTAAGGCGCTTGAGAGAACTCGGGTGAAGGAACTAGGCAAAATGGTACCGTAACTTCGGGAGAAGGTACGCTCTTGTCTGTTAAGCCCTTGCGGTGTAAGCAGACGGGAGTCGCAGAGAATAGGTAGCTGGAACTGTTTATTAAAAACACAGCACTGTGCAAAATCGTAAGATGACGTATACGGTGTGACGCCTGCCCGGTGCCGGAAGGTTAATTGATGGGGTTAGTCTTTGGACGAAGCTCTTGATCGAAGCCCCGGTAAACGGCGGCCGTAACTATAACGGTCCTAAGGTAGCGAAATTCCTTGTCGGGTAAGTTCCGACCTGCACGAATGGCGTAATCATGGCTACGCTGTCTCCACCCGAGACTCAGTGAAATTGAAATCGCAGTGAAGATGCTGTGTACCCGCGGCTAGACGGAAAGACCCCGTGAACCTTTACTATAGCTTGGCACTGAACATTGAACCTACATGTGTAGGATAGGTGGGAGGCTTTGAAGCAAGAACGCTAGTTCTTGTGGAGCCGTCCTTGAAATACCACCCTTGTATGTTTGATGTTCTAACGTTGGCCCCTAATCGGGGTTACGGACAGTGCCTGGTGGGTAGTTTGACTGGGGCGGTCTCCTCCCAAAGAGTAACGGAGGAGCACGAAGGTTTGCTAAGAGCGGTCGGACATCGCTCGGTTAGTGTAATGGTAGAAGCAAGCTTAACTGCGAGACAGACACGTCGAGCAGGTACGAAAGTAGGTCATAGTGATCCGGTGGTTCTGAATGGAAGGGCCATCGCTCAACGGATAAAAGGTACTCCGGGGATAACAGGCTGATACCGCCCAAGAGTTCATATCGACGGCGGTGTTTGGCACCTCGATGTCGGCTCATCACATCCTGGGGCTGAAGTCGGTCCCAAGGGTATGGCTGTTCGCCATTTAAAGTGGTACGCGAGCTGGGTTTAGAACGTCGTGAGACAGTTCGGTCCCTATCTGCCGTGGGCGTTTGAGAATTGAGAGGGGCTGCTCCTAGTACGAGAGGACCGGAGTGGACGAACCGCTGGTGTTCGGGTTGTCATGCCAATGGCATTGCCCGGTAGCTACGTTCGGAATCGATAACCGCTGAAAGCATCTAAGCGGGAAGCGAGCCTCGAGATGAGTTCTCACTTGGAGTTTAACTCCACTAAAGGGCCGTTGGAGACTACAACGTTGATAGGCAGGGTGTGGAAGCGCTGTGAGGCGTGAAGCTAACCTGTACTAATTACCCGTGAGGCTTAACCATACAACGCCAAAGTGGTTTAGTTGTTAGAAGTTAAGTATTGACTAAAGTAGACAACGACGAAGTAAAAGACATTAATATTAGCGTTCCAGATTTAGTTTACTTGCGGTAGCGAGTAGACGACCAGCTTATGCTTGGTGACAATAGCGTTGTGGACCCACCTGACCCCATGCCGAACTCAGAAGTGAAACGCAACAGCGCCGATGATAGTGTGGCAGCTGCCATGTGAAAGTAGGACATCGCCAGGCTCTAATTAAATAAAAAGGCCTCTTCGAAAGAAGAGGCCTTTTTATTTATTACGTGTTTAGGGATGTGCTACGTGAAAGTAGGGTGAAAAGTCGATTAGGGAAGCAAACAGTTTTGCTTCACCGGCTTTGAACGTCGAAGGCCTCTGGCCGCAGACCGGACATCGCCAGGCTGGGCGCCCCCGACTCTTAATTAAAGAAAGCCCGATCCGAAAGAGTCGGGCTTTTTTGCTTTTTGGCGCCGAAAATCTATTTATAATGACAACTTATTTTAGAGTTACAGCTTATGGAAGTGATGGTTAATATATCAGACGATAAAACTTATTTGATAGGCCGTGTCAAAGGAACGATGACTATAGAAAAGGCGCATAAGTTAGCTCAGATGTACATTCAGCAGATTGAAGAGACAGGCATAAAACTTATATTGAATGACATGAGGGCTTCACCTCATCAAATTGATGCCGAACAAGCTTTTATATATGCTACAAGAGAAGTAAAAAATCTAGGTCTTCCTAGAGATATTCGATCAGCAATTCTTGTGTCTGATGGAGATCATTCCCATGACTTTAATGAAATAGTCGCTCAATATGCCGGTTTTTTCGTTCGAGTGTTTTACTCTTGCCAAAATGCATTAAAGTGGTTGAAGCAGGCCTAAATTTTTCTACACCGTAATTTAGGCTTGCTAACTGAGCTCACGGATGGCGTCACTAATACCATTAAGGCTCAATGCAAACATCCTTCCTTCCATTAACTCGTTAATCAACTCAATCGACTGATAGTAGCGCCAATGCTCTTTGGGTTGAGGATTAAGCCAAGCTGATTTTTCAAAATGATCGGTGAGTCGCTTCACCCAAACGCTTCCTGCTTCTTGGTTCCAGTGTTCTACGCTGCCACCTGGATACGCGATTTCGTATGGGCCCATAGTGGCATCGCCAACAAAGATTAAGCGATAGTCTCTGCCAAAACGGTGGATTAATTGGTAGGTATCTATAACTTTAGCGTGGCGGCGGAGGTTATCTTGCCACACATGTTCATAGACACAGTTATGGAAGTAAAAGAATTCTAAATGCTTGAATTCACTTCGTGCTGCACTGAATAGCTCTTCGCAGATATGGATATAATCGTCCATAGACCCACCAATATCAAACAACATGATTACCTTAACTGCATTGTGCCTTTCTGGTGACATGACAACATCCAACATTCCTCCTTGCTGGGCTGTTGCGCGGATTGTCTCGTTTAGATCCAACTCGTCACTTGCTCCACTACGCGCAAACTTACGAAGTTTTTTTAACGCTAGCTTCATTGTGCGACTACTAATATCGCTATTGTCATCCAAATTGCGATATTGCCGTTTATCCCATACTTTTACCGCTCGACGATTGCGATTCCCATCTTGCCCAATTCGGACACCTTCAGGATGAAATCCGTAAGCGCCAAACGGCGAGGTTCCGCCAGTTCCAACCCATTTATTTCCTCCAGCATGGCGACCTGATTGCTCGTTCAGCCTTTCCTGCAAAGTTTTGAGCAGTTCATCCAGCCCTCCTAGCGTATCTAGTTTCTCTTTTTCCTCTTCAGATAAGTGTTTCTCAAACTCTTTCCTGAGCCACTCGGTCGGGATTTCATGTTGTTGCAGTGCGGAAAATAAGTCTAAGTTCTCGATTCCTTGAAAATATTGAGCAAACGCTCGGTCAAATTTATCAAACTGTGTTTCGTCTTTTACTAAAATAATACGCGCTAAATGATAGAATCCCTCTATGTCAGCAAAGCATAAGCCATTTTCAAGTGCTTTAAGTAAATCAAGCCATTCTCTAAGGCTAACTTTGACCCCATGACGTTTTAGTGTGAAGAAGAATTTGAGTAACATCTTATCGTTTCGCCATAAATGCGAGCTTTTCGACTAAGCTGACGTCCTGTTTATTTTTAAGAAGTGCACCAAACAGTGGCATCAATCCTCCTTGATGTGATTTGTCCTGTAAAACCTGAGGATCAATCTGATCGGCCATTAACAGTTTTAACCAATCTAGCAGTTCACTTGTACTTGGCTTTTTCTTAAGGCCAGGTATGTCTCTTAGTTTAAAGAATACTTCTAACGCTTCTTTTATTAATCGCTGTTGGATATTAGGATAATGAACATCAATAATTTGTTCCATTTCATCTAGCGTAGGGAAATCAATATAGTGAAAGAAGCATCGGCGTAGGAACGCATCTGGCAACTCTTTTTCATTATTCGAGGTAATTATCACAATTGGGCGAATAGCTGCTTTGACTTGTTCACCTGTTTCATAAACATGAAACTCCATTTTATCGAGTTCAAGCAGCAAGTCATTTGGAAATTCAATATCAGCCTTATCTATCTCATCAATTAGCAATACTGGACGCTTTTCAGCGCTAAAGGCTTGCCATAGTTTCCCTTTTTTAATGTAGTTTTTGATGTCGTGGACACGAGGGTCACCAAGCTGACTATCACGAAGACGCGATACGGCATCATATTCGTATAGACCTTGTTGAGCTTTCGTGGTGGATTTTATGTGCCACTGAATTAACTCTGTCCCTAGGCTTTTTGCTAGTTCTTCCGCGAGTAAGGTTTTGCCCGTACCTGGTTCGCCTTTTATAAGTAGCGGTTTTTCTAGTATAACTGCCGCGTTGACGGCTTGCTGAAGAGCGGATGTCGCAATGTAAGAATCCGTGCCGGTAAAAAGCATAATAGTCTCTGGTCTAATGAGTATGGTGATTATCTTGCCATACTCATTATGTGACCTCAACTTAGTTGCTAGGGCCTACATATTTGAATCGAGGAACGTGAGTACCATCTAAGTCGACTACTTCGGTAAACATAGCGAGTGGCCTTACCCAATGGTCGAAGTCACCGTATTGAGTTTGATACACAACGAGAGATTCTTCCGTTTCTGAATGTGTAGCAACAAAGAGTACTTTATAAATTGGGCCTTTATAATGTTGGTAAAGGCCAGGTTTGATTTGGTTTTGCACGTCCTGCTCCGTATAATAGTCAGGTGATTTTCGAATTAGGCATAAGCATGAATTATATTGCCCTAGATGAATTTAAAAAAGCCTGGGTATTTAGACATAAAGATCTCCCCATAGATGATCAGGATCTGGCACAGATCAAATTAATGAGCGCAGCTCGAGCGGCAACGTTATGGACGACCATGGTGAGCAAAGAAAAAGATCATCCTGATTTCTTTGTTTCGTCAGAATGGACTGGTGATAGCAAGTCTTGGCAAGAAAGCGTCAATTGGGAAGTGGAATGGGAAGCCGAAGAACCTGAACTTCCTGACGTATTTACCACATTTTTGGGTTGGGAAGATAACACAACCGTGTATTTCTGCTTATCCAGAGAACATGTTATTGAAACACGTTTCGATGTATTTAAACGTACTTGGCAAAACTTTATGTTTTTGGCTGATGGCAGTTTGCTACTTGGCAAAAAGCGCGATGCGGTTATTCAGTTTTTAGCGGATGGCAGCGCGAAATTAGGCCACAGGCCAAAAGACTAAAAATCCTCCATACTGACGTTTATTTGTCCTCCTTGGCATGCTATAACTGGCTACACATCAAGGAGGCCACTTGAAGCGTGACGCAGCAACGAATCAATTACAAACAACGATTTGGCAAAATGAAGCGGAAAGATTAGCATTCGCTGAGCTTGCCAATGTGTTTTACGCCAGAGAAATTAGCCATCTAAGTCAATTGGCCGATTTAGCGCGTATGCAGCGTTTATTGAAAAGCCTACCGATATACGTTGAGCGTGCGGCTCGCCATATCGTTCAAGGTAATATTCCCATCGAACTTGATACGCAGAATGCCTGTTGGTTAAGTCCTATTCGTAAGCAACCAAGTGCTGATCCAATGAAAACCGAAGGCTATTTTAAACAAGCGAGTAAACTGGGCTTAGTTGTCCCAATCCTCCACAAAGATGAAGTTTATTGTCAGCTATTCATGGACAGCCTAGATCAGTTGAGCGAAAATAGCGTGCATTGCAATCAGTACGGTTGGTTTCATCTGACGGGTGAACACACAGAGAACCCGAATTTAAGACTATTAAAACCAACACTGGCACTGATGACGGCTGCTTGTTGTGGACACCAGTGGAAATTGGGAAAGCCATCAGCCCCTAGGCTTTTAACGTTACGTGAAATGCTGCTGGCCAGTAGTATAAATTGGAAAGACGTGAAAAAAGCGAAACTGAACCTCCGTCAGCCGACGACGTAATTGGAGCGCATAAATGCGAATGTTTCAGCTTATTCTGCTTTGTCTTGCAGGGTATATACAATACAAGTTGTGGCTTGGGCATAATGGTATCCAAGATTATGTTCATATCAAACACGCTGTGATTGAACACAAAGAAACAAATACGCAATTACAAAAACGAAATCGCTTACTCAAAGCGGACATTGATGACCTTAAACTTGGATTAGAAGGCGTTGAAGAACGGGCGCGACATGAACTTGGCCTGATCAAGAAAGACGAGACCTTTATTCGAGTGTTACCTGCAAAACAGCCATGAAGAATCGAGTTAAGATAGCCGCTGTTATACCCGCTGCCGGTGTCGGCAGTCGGATGCAGCTAAATTTCCCTAAACAATACTTAGTTATTCAAGATCAAACCATTCTCGAACACACGACAAACAAACTCTTAGCTTTGCCATGTATTTCGACCGTGTTGATAGCGATTAGTCACGAAGATGAATACTTTTCCGATATTTCGTTCTCCGATACCAGAGTAAGTGCTTGCTTGGGTGGTGCGTCGCGTGCGGAATCTGTGTTTAACGCACTGCAACATTTACGAGACGATAACCCCGATTGGGTGCTGGTTCACGATGCTGCTCGACCGTTAGTTCAGCCTGCGGATATCTCGACGTTAATCACGCAATGCTTAGAAAATGATGAGGGAGGTATTCTCGCATCAAGAGTGAAAGATACGATCAAACAGGGCGATACAAATATTGAAAAAACAGTCCCTCGAGAACGACTTTGGTCGGCACTGACTCCACAAATGTTCAAATTTGGCGAATTGTTGGCGGCTATAGAGCAAGGGCTTAAAGAAGCGCCGAATACCATTACAGATGAAGCCTCGGCGATGGAGCGGTTATGCTTGCCTGTGCAATTAGTGTCGGGGCGCAGTGACAATATCAAAATTACGTCGCCTGAAGATTACGAGTTGGCTTGTTATCTGCTCGACAAACAAAAAGAGAATGCACAATGATGAGAATTGGACACGGCTTTGATGTACATAAATTTGGTGGGCTAGGGCCGATCACGCTTGGCGG
This sequence comes from Pseudoalteromonas xiamenensis, assembly GCF_030994125.1. Classification (NCBI taxonomy): domain Bacteria; kingdom Pseudomonadati; phylum Pseudomonadota; class Gammaproteobacteria; order Alteromonadales; family Pseudoalteromonadaceae; genus Pseudoalteromonas; species Pseudoalteromonas xiamenensis. Next base: position 2,724,850 of record NZ_CP099917.1, read on the forward strand.
AGTAAAGATCCCGTACGAACAAGGTTTTCTTGCTCATTCCGATGGCGACGTCGCTATCCATGCTCTATGTGATGCATTACTTGGTGCAGTTGCTCTAGGCGACATTGGCTTGCATTTTCCAGATACGGCCAGTGAGTTTGAAAATATTGATAGTCGGATTTTACTCAGACACGTCTTTGGCTTAGTAAAAGACAAAGGTTATCAGATAGGTAATCTTGATGTAACGATAGTGGCACAAGCACCTAAAATGCGCCCGCACATTGACGCAATGCGCGCCAATTTAGCGGCGGATTGTGAAACGCACATCGACAATGTGAATGTAAAAGCAACTACGACAGAAAAATTAGGATTTGAAGGGCGTAAGGAAGGTATTTCAAGTCATGCCGTCGTGTTATTGGTGAAAGCATGTTAACGCTTAACTACCTTTATGGGAAACCGACAGCCACGGCTGAGTTTAAGACCTTGCCAGAAGATTTTGTCGTGGATGAGGTCATGGACATTGCGTTTACTGGTGACGGTGAACATGTGTGCTTGCAAATGATAAAACGCGGTGAAAACACCATCAGTCTTGCAAAAGCAATTGCAAAAGCGGCAGGTGTCGGCCTTCGAGATGTAAGTTATGCGGGCCTCAAGGACAGACACGGTGTTTGTACTCAGTGGTTTAGTGTGCCTGTACCTATTAAAAAAGACATCGATTTTAGTTCATTGAACAATGACCATCGGATGGTGGTACAACAGCTTAGGCATAATCGCAAGTTACGCACGGGATGTCACAAAGGAAATCGATTTGAAATTACGTTGCGTAACGTATCTGATATCCGTGCTATTTTGGCGCGTATTAATGCAGTTAGGCAAGGCGTACCAAATTATTTTGGTGAACAGCGTTTTGGTTTCGATGGCCATAATTTGACGATGGCAGAGCGCATGTTTGATGGAGAAGTCATTCGCGATAAAAAACTCAGAGGACTGGTGATCTCTGCTGCTCGGTCGGCACTATTTAATCACGTTGTCAGTAAAAGAGTGGAAGCACACGGACTTGCTGTCAGCTGGCCGAGAGAGATTTTCCTTTTAGAAGGGAGCAATGCCTTTTTTGAGGAGGATTTAAGTGATGCAAATGTAGCTCGATTACTGGAGGGAGATATTCATTTATCAGCCCCCTTGTTTGGTAAAGGCGACAGAGGCATAGTAGAACAAGAGCGCAATTGGCTAGAAGACTATCAAAAATGGTGTGAAGGACTGTGTCAGCTTGGATTAAAAATGGAGCGTCGTGCTCTTCGCCTAGTACCGAAAAACTTTACCGTGGAATCTCTGAATGACACGACGTTAAAACTGGGCTTTGAGTTGCCAAAAGGCACATTCGCAACAGCGGTTTTAAGAGAGCTTGCACTTTATCAAGATGTCAGCAAAGTGATCAGTGAGGAGATTGAGTAAGTGAGAATACTATTAAGTAACGATGATGGTGTGCATGCAAAGGGGATTGCAATTCTATACCATGCTCTAAGCCAAATTGCAGAGGTTACGGTTATTGGGCCGGATAGAAACTGTAGTGGCGCAAGCAGTTCACTAACTTTACTCAATCCTCTTCGAGCAACAACCTTGGATAACGGTTTCATTTCGGTCAATGGGACGCCAACAGATTGTGTCCATTTGGGGGTAAACCAACTGATGGAAACAAAACCCGATTTAGTGGTAGCAGGCATAAACTGTGGTGCTAACTTAGGCGATGATACGCTCTACTCGGGAACTGTTGCAGCTGCAATGGAAGGACGTCATATGGGGTTGCCAGCGATAGCGGTTTCACTGTGCTCAAAACGAGAAGCTCATTATGAAACGGCAGCAGCAGTCACCGTGGATATCATTAAACGTTTAAATGCACACCCGCTCCCCAAAGATCAAATTCTAAATCTTAACGTACCGGATATTCCGCTCTCTGAACTAAAAGGAATGAAAGTGACGCGTTTGGGTGCGCGGCATAAAGCTGAAACGATGACTAAGCGAGAAGATCCTTGGGGTCGAGAAATTTATTGGTATGGATCGCTTGGTAATGAAAGTGACGCCGGAGAAGGAACGGATTTTCATGCGATTAACAGTGGTTATGCATCGATTACCCCATTGCAAATCGACATGACTGCTCATTCCAGTATTAATGCAATGAAAACGTGGTTACAGGTGGACTAAGTGCTTAGCAATTATTCTCGTAGCGCTTCGGCGTTAAAAACGTTACTTCAGCAAAATGGCATTCGCCATACGAGTGTTTTACAAGTTATAGAACGTACACCAAGACACTTATTTATTGATGATGTGCTAAAACATAAAGCCTATGAGAATACCGCATTGCCAATAGGGCAAGGCCAAACAATTTCACAGCCGTACATTGTCGCGAAAATGACCGAGTTACTATTGGATGCGGGTGTGAAAGGCAAAGTACTTGAAGTCGGCACAGGATCGGGCTATCAAACTGCTATCTTGGCTCAAACGTTTGATGAAATCTGCTCTATTGAGCGTATTAAATCATTACAATGGCAAGCGAAAAGGCGTTTGCACCAACTCGATTTGTACAATGTTGCAATGAAACATGGCGATGGATGGCAAGGTTGGTCAAGTAAAGCGCCATTCAATGGGATTCTTGTCACCGCAGCGGCCAAAACCGTGCCAGAAGCACTTCTTGAACAACTAGCATTAAATGGCGTTATGATTGCCCCCATAGGGGAGAGTGAACAAACGTTAATGTTATTTAGGAAAACAGAGCAAGGAATTCAGAGCGAGCAGTTGGCCGCAGTTCGGTTTGTGCCTTTAGTCGCTGGAGAAATTGTGCTTTAATCTTATTTTCAAGACGTTAATTAGTTAATCGATTAGGAAATAGGCCGAGGAGAGGACAGTGTTACATTGGCGCGTTGTTACATTGTTGTCTTTATGTATCGCCTTAAGCGCGTGTAGTTCCCGTCAAAAACCAGCACCAGTGAGTAGTTTAGATACTCGTCAGACGTCTTCAACACAAAAAATTAATATTAAGGGGTCTTCCTATGTTGTAAAGCAAGGCGATACTCTTTTCTCTATTGCATTCGCCGCAAATCAAGATTACCGCACAGTTGCAAAGCGCAACAATATCCCAGCCCCATTCACTATTTACCCTGGGCAGAAGCTGTATTTTGACAATTCCAATAATAAAAATAAAAAGCGCAAAAAATATACCAATCTGAGTAATAAGTCTAGTTCTCAACAACGAAAATATAACAAAATTGTAAAAAAAGATCTTGATCCGAAAAATCAACCAGAGTATGTTCAAAAAGAGGTCAATAAAAAATCCAGTAGTACCAATCAGTTGGATAGTAAAGGGGTACATTGGATTTGGCCTACGTCGGGTAAAATTACTCAACGGTTTTCGATTAAGGAAAATGGCTACAAAGGTTTGCAGATAAGTAACAAACAAGGGACTAACGTCGTTGCTGCTGCTGGTGGTGTGGTTGTGTACGCTGGAAACGCGTTACGCGGTTACGGCAATTTAATCATATTGAAACACGATGATGATTATTTAAGTGCATACGCGCACAACTCAAAATTGCTTGTTAGAGAGCAACAGCAGGTTAAAGTTGGTCAAAAGATTGCCGAAATGGGAAGTACAGATGCTGAATCATCGGCGCTCAGATTTGAGATCCGCTTTAGAGGGCAGTCTGTTGATCCGGTGATCTATTTACCGAAAAACTAATTTAATCCAATCGGATGGATATGATCATTAAGTTGCTTGGGAGGACGGTATGAGTCAAACAGCGAAACTTGAATCAAAGAAAACGAGCGATTTTGAAGACAAATTCGAAGATGAAGTAACGATCGACGAATCGATTGATGATGAAGAAATACTCAACGAGGAAGATGACGCTGACGAAGAGATTTTTTTAAAAGATGAAGCCGTCAAAAATCTCGATGCGACTCAGCTTTATTTGAGTGAGATCGGATTTTCTCCGTTACTTAGTGCAGAAGAAGAAGTCTACTTTGCACGCAAAGCCCTCAAAGGATGCGAAGCTTCACGAAAACGTATGATTGAAAGTAACTTACGTTTGGTAGTAAAGATCGCTCGCCGTTATAATAACCGTGGCCTTGCGCTACTCGATTTAATCGAAGAGGGCAATCTGGGTCTGATACGAGCCGTTGAAAAATTCGATCCTGAGCGCGGATTCCGATTTTCTACCTACGCAACTTGGTGGATACGTCAAACTATTGAACGTGCGATTATGAACCAGACCCGCACCATTCGTTTACCGATTCACGTTGTAAAAGAATTAAATGTGTACTTGCGAACTGCAAGAGAGCTTACACAAAAACTGGATCACGAGCCGACGGCTGAAGAAATAGCTGCTTGTTTGGATAAGCCTGTTGAAGAAGTAAGTCGGATGCTCCGACTAAATGAAAAAATCACCTCTGTAGACACGCCTATAGGTGGTGAGAATGACAAAGCCTTGTTAGATGTTCTTACGGATGAACGCGGTTTCGGTCCTGAAAATGAAGTTCAAAGCAATGACATCAACCGCCATATTGTTGATTGGTTGGGTGAGCTGAATCCAAAACAACGAGAAGTACTCGCCCGCCGCTTTGGTTTACTCGGATACGAACCATCTACGCTTGAAGATGTAGGACGAGAAATCGGTCTAACTCGTGAACGCGTGCGTCAAATTCAAGTTGAAGCTTTGCGCCGCTTGAAAGATATCTTGCAACACGAAGGGTTAAGTACAGATAGCCTTTTTGAACAGCTCTGATAGGTCCATTTTGTTAAAAAAACCACTCGCTAGAGTGGTTTTTTACTTTATGCGTGTACGCATAAACTCATGAAAGTATTCGTTCGTTATTCAACGACTCAGACTACGTCGTCTTTACTTTGTTAACGCTTTGAGTTCAAACAATAAATCGAGCGCTTGTTTTGGCGTTAACTCATTAGGGTCAATGCTCGTCAGTTTCTCTTCAAGTGGGTTTGCTGCTGGTAGCAGTGATAGCTGTGACTGTGTGGTCGTCGTCATGGTGTTTCCACGTTCATTTAATTCGGTTTCAATCACTGATTGATGCGACTCTAGCAGTGCCAATTTTCGTTTTGCCGTTTGGATCACGTCTTTGGGTACGCCCGCAAGTGCCGCAACCTGCAATCCGAAACTTTTGCTCGCGGGGCCTTCCAACACGGTGTGCTTGAACGCGATCGTGTCGCCATGCTCTACCGCATCTAAATGCACATTGACAAGGCCATGCTTCAGTTGAGCGAGTTCTGTCAACTCAAAGTAATGTGTTGCAAACAAAGTTTTAGCCGATAGTTTCGACGCGAGATAGTCCGCGGTTGCATAAGCTAAAGATAAGCCGTCGTACGTACTTGTGCCGCGCCCGATTTCATCCATTAATACTAAGGATTGGCTCGTCGCATTATTTAATATCGTTGCTGTTTCAGTCATTTCAACCATAAATGTTGAGCGGCCAGAAGCAAGATCGTCACTTGCACCAATACGTGTAAAAATGCGATCAATAGCCCCAATTTGAGCACGGCTAGCTGGAACAAAACTACCGATATGAGCCATTAATGCGATTAAGGCCGTTTGGCGCATGTAAGTTGATTTACCACCCATATTCGGACCTGTAATAATCAGCATTTTACGGTCTGTACTGAGTTTTACTGGGTTTGCGATAAATGGTGCCTTCGAAACTTGCTCAACAACAGGATGACGACCGCCTTCGATATCAAGTCCATCATGTTCATGTAATTCAGGTTTGCAATAATCTAGCGTCTGTGCTCGTTCTGCAAATGTATTTAGCACATCCAAGTCAGCCAATGCGGCGGCCATAAGCTGCAATTGTTCAATGTAAGGTGCGATGAATTCAAACAACTCTTCATAGAGTTGCTTTTCAAGAGCGAGAGCCTTGCTTTGGCTCCCCAGTACTTTGTCTTCGTGTTCTTTAAGTTCCGGAATAATATATCGTTCATTATTCTTGAGAGTTTGTCTGCGAATGTAGTCGGCTGGCACTAAATGGCTATTTGCGCGACTTACATCTATGTAGAAACCATGAACTTTATTAAAACCTATCTTTAGGGTACTGATCCCCGTACGAACACGTTCGCGTTCTTCCAATTGTTCAAGGATATCCGTCGCGCCTTCGCTGAGTGAGCGCCATTCATCCAGTTCCGCGTTGTAGCCAGGGGCGATGACACCACCATCTCGAATGAGTACGGGTGGGTTTTCAACAACGGCGCGAGTTAAAAGGTCGAGTAACTCAGGAAATTCAGGTGTTTTACTGCAGATTGCAGTTAGGCGTGCGTCTTGGCTTTGTGCCAGGCTCTCGTGTAAGGGGGCGAGCACTTCTAATGCAAAACGCAAACGAGTTAGATCACGAGGTCTGGCATTACACAGAGCAAGCCGAGTAACTACGCGTTCGATATCACCAATTTGCTTCAAGAGCTCAAATAGCGACAAATACAATTGTTCGTCAATAATGCTCGAAATGGCGTTTAAACGCGCATTCAGTTCAAGTCTATCTCGTATCGGCGTATGAATTCGACGCTTAAGTAAGCGGGACCCCATTGCTGTCGCCGTTTTATCTAATACTTGAGCCAAAGTATTTTCGATGCCACCACCTAAGTTAGTCGTCAGCTCCAAGTTTCTACGTGTCGCGGCATCAAGAATGACGGCATGTTCATTTTTCTCAAGGCGAATTGCTCGAATATGCGGTAATGCCGTGCGCTGAGTGTCTTTGACATACTGCATAACACAGCCCGCAGCAATCAAACCTCTAGTGGACTGTGATACGCCGAATCCAACGAGATCCTGTGTCCCAAACTGTTGGCAAAGTAAATGATTTGCCGTGTCTAAATCAAACTCCCATTGAGGTCTACGGCGAGCTCCTTTGTATTTTTCCACTATGTGGAGCGCATTGAACTCTTCAGGGTAAAGCAGTTCAGCGGGTTGCAAGCGTTGCAGCGTTGAGAGCACAGCCTCCTCAGTGTCGAGTTCAACAATGGTGAATTCACCCGAGTTGATATCAAGGTAAGCGATGCCAAAGCATGTGGTTTTGTCCTGCCAAATCGCAGCCAGTAGAGTGTCTTGTCGTTCCTGAAGTAAAGCCTCGTCGGTAACAGTGCCAGGCGTAACGATACGAACCACTTTACGTTCTACCGGACCTTTGCTGGTGGCGGGATCACCAATTTGCTCGCAAATTGCGACCGATTCTCCCATTTGCACAAGGCGGGCTAAATAGTTATCAACCGCATGATAAGGCACTCCCGCCATAGGAATTGGTTCTCCGCCAGCTTTTCCTCGATGAGTTTGCGAAATATCGAGCAGTTGGGCCGCTCTTTTAGCATCGTCAAAAAACAATTCATAGAAATCGCCCATTCGGTAGAACAATAGAATGTCTTTATGCTCCGACTTTATACGCAGATACTGCTGCATCATTGGAGTTTGTTGTTTTATAGTATGTTCAGAATAGAGATCAATTGGCATGTTGCTACCTAAGGTTAACTATGAACTTACATCAAGAGATAACGACCCTTGCTGCAAAAGTAGGGGGTATTCTAACGGATAAGAGATTGACGATCACTACTATTGAATCATGTACCGGTGGTGGGATCAGTTATGCACTTACGGATACCCCAGGAAGTTCGACTTACATTGAGCAATGTTTTGTCACCTACAGCAATGCAGCCAAATCAACGCTGGCCAATGTTTCAAGTGAAACCCTCGCAGCTTTTGGTGCAGTAAGTGAACAAGTCGTATGTGAAATGGCTAACGGTGGCGCATTGGCTGCTCATGCTGATGTGGCCATTGCGGTTTCAGGCATCGCAGGACCTTCAGGTGGAAGTGTGGAAAAACCGGTGGGACTGGTGTGGTTTGCTTGGAAAGTACTGGATAAAACAATGAGTATGTCACACATCTTTTCAGGAAATCGATCTGAAGTTAGAAGCCAAGCTATTGCTTTTGCATTAGAAAATTTACTGAAGCTGCTTAATGATAAAAATTAGCTTGATACTGTAATTCTATACAGTATACTGGATGTATTCAGCAAGTTTGGAGAAGCAAATGAACGATAACAAGCAAAAAGCGTTGGAAGCAGCATTGTCGCAGATCGAGCGTCAATTCGGTAAAGGTTCAATCATGAAGTTGGGTGATAGCCAAGCTTTAGATATTGAAGCGATTTCGACCGGTTCACTCGGTATCGATATTGCGCTTGGTATTGGTGGTTTGCCGACAGGTCGTATCGTTGAAATTTACGGTCCTGAATCTTCAGGTAAAACAACGCTGACTTTACAAGTTATCGCTGAAGCTCAGAAGCAAGGTAAAACTTGTGCGTTTGTTGACGCTGAGCACGCACTTGATCCTGTTTATGCACAAAAGTTAGGTGTCAATGTTGACGAACTACTTGTATCTCAACCAGATACAGGTGAGCAAGCTCTTGAAATCTGTGACATGTTAGTACGCTCTGGCGCCGTTGATGTTGTGATTGTTGACTCGGTTGCTGCATTAACACCTAAAGCCGAAATTGAAGGTGAAATGGGTGATACGCACGTAGGTTTGCAAGCTCGTTTAATGTCGCAAGCACTTCGTAAACTGACTGCAAACATCAAACGCTCAAACACGTTGTGTATTTTCATCAACCAAATCCGTATGAAGATTGGTGTGATGTTCGGTAACCCTGAAACGACCACTGGTGGTAACGCACTGAAATTCTACGCGTCGGTTCGTATCGATATTCGCCGTATCGGCTCAGTAAAAGAAGGTGAAGAAGTCGTCGGTAATGAAACCCGTGTTAAGATCGTAAAGAACAAAGTAGCGCCACCATTCAAACAAGCTGAATTTATCATCATGTACGGTGAAGGTATTTCCAAAGAAGGTGAGTTACTTGATTTGGGTGTACAGCATAAAATCGTTGATAAGTCGGGTGCTTGGTATAGCTACAATGGTAACAAAATCGGCCAAGGTAAATCGAACTCAATTAAGTTTTTAAAAGAAAACGTGGCGATCGCGAACGAAATCGAGGGCAAACTACGTGATATGTTACTTCTACAGGCAACTATTAAGCCTGAAGAAGGGGTTGATCCAGGTCTTGCTGAAAGTGAATTAGAACTATAATCGACAAGTATCGATTTAAGCGAAAAGAAAGCGGCGTAAGCCGCTTTCTTGTTTTTAGGGAGAAGATGTTGATTAGAAAACGTATTTAGCTGAAAGTTGAATGCGGTCTAAATCACCATCTAATCCACTTTCTGTTTCACGATTTGCGACTTTGTATTCAACACCAAACGTTAGTTTTTTAACTGGCGAATAGAGGATGTTAGCACTATAACTATGAATTTTTTTCGTAGGGTCGCCTGAGTAAGCGAGTAGGTCGACATTATTATCGGCATCAAAGAATGAATATAAGAATGTAGAACGTAATTGATCATTCCAGAAGTGTTGATACGCTACAAAGCCTGATGTTGAATCAATCGCATCTAGCCTGCTGCCATCATAAACCGCACCATGTGCCGCGTTCAAGCCTACATAGCGGCCAAGTCCAGAACCTTGTGTGAGCATAAACTTAACGTTGTCTTTCGAACCAACTTTCACCATACCTGATGCACTAATACCGAATGAAGATTCAGTTTCATCCGCAGCCCCGGCTTTGTAAGTAAGCTGACGAGCAAGTGCGGTCACAACAAAATTACCCCAGTCTGCATTGTGTGTGTAGCGAGCCGTGAAATCAGGCATGCTTGCGTCATCGGTAACAACCATTGCTTTATTGACTGTTACAGTACTTTCAGGATTCTCCATTGAGAACGACCAATTACCAGTCGTATATTTGATCATGGCTTGACGATTAAATACCGTGCCTTCTGTTGGTCCGACAAAATCAAGCGTTTCTGGCAATGCACCTACGTTTTGGAAGTTTGACCAAGCCTGACCAAACAACCAACCTTTATAGGTTACATAGGCCTGACGAATGCGAGGCACATACGAGTTACTAACACGCTCATTACCGCCAGGTGTCACTAAAAAATCGAGTTCGATTTTTGTATCGATGCTACTCCCATCATCAAGCGCTGTTTTAGTACCAAAGAAGAAGCGTGATTGCTTTGCATGCATGTCAAATACCGCATCCTCGCTTGAGGTTGCCGATACTGGTGTGCTACTCGGAATATAGAAGTCTCGTCCTAGATTTTGCGCGCCAAGCGAGCCGTCGGAAAAATCACTCCACATCGCATCTAATTTGATGTAACCGCCATAGTTTACTGATGTACCGTTAAGGTCTGCCGCAAGAGCAGGAGCGCTGAGAACACTTGCAACCGCAAGTGCACACAAAGATTTTGTTGTCATAGTTTTGGTTGTCATACATTAAGTTCCTCTAATGGGCTTCGCACAAAAAACGAGCCAACTGGTCAAAATCACTTTTGTCTAAGGTTGCTTTTTACTCAATTACCCTTTGGTCTATGAGACTAAGGTCGCGTGTGTTAATGTGTTTTTGTTATAGGTACTAATTGTAACGGTAAATCTAACTTTATTGATATAAATAATGGAATTAGAACAACTTACTGCGTGAAGCTTAGACAATTTTTCGGAAACAGATAAATTTAGCCGAGTATAAATAGCCGAATTACAACTAAGGTCTAATACTTTAAGGGATATTGCTGATAGATCCTTGAGGAAAGCCGCAAGGCCAATAAATTAATATGGAGATGACTATGTCACAGAGTATTTATCCAGTTCCTGAAGCATTCAAGAACACTGCACTCGTTGATAATGATCGCTATAACGAACTATACCAACAATCTATAGACGATCCTGAGCAATTTTGGGCTCTACAAGGCAAACGACTGGACTGGTTTACCCCGTATAGTAAAGTAAAAAACACGTCATTCGATAAAGGCCATATCAGTATTAAATGGTATGAAGACGGTGTACTAAACGTATCGTATAACTGTATTGACCGTCATTTAAAAGACAAAGCGGATAAAGTAGCCATGATTTGGGAAGGCGACAATCCAAATCACAGTGAAAACATTACTTATCAAACACTTCACGATGAAGTCGCAAAATTGGCGAATGGCCTTCGCAAACTTGGTGTTAAAAAAGGCGATCGCGTTGCGATTTATATGCCCATGACGCCTCAAGCAATTTATGCGATGCAAGCGTGTGCGCGAATTGGTGCAATTCACTCTGTGGTGTTTGGTGGCTTTTCGCCAACCGCAATTGCTGACCGAATCGTAGATTCGGGCGCGAAAGTCGTTATAACTTCTGATGAAGGGCGACGTGGTGGAAATTGCGTACCTTTGAAAGCGAACGTCGATGAAGCGTTAACACATAAAGATGTGAAAACGATTGAACATGTTATCGTTCATCAACTGACCGGTGGTGAAGTCGAGTGGAATGATGTTGACGTTTGGTGGCATGACCTCGTTGCCGATTTACCTGCAACATGTGAACCCGAACCAATGAATGCGGAAGATCCGCTTTTCATTCTCTATACATCTGGGTCAACGGGTAAACCAAAAGGCGTTGTACATACTTCTGGTGGTTATTTAGTTTACGCATCCATGACGCACGAATACGTGTTCGACATGAAAGAAAATGATGTCTATTGGTGTACAGCGGATGTGGGTTGGATCACGGGTCACAGTTATATGACTTATGGTCCACTTGCAAATGGTTGCACACAAGTTATTTTTGAAGGTGTTCCGACATATCCTACGTCGGGTCGAATTGGTGATGTTGTTGATAAACATGGCGTTACGATTCTATATACGGCACCCACAGCAATTCGAGCGTTGATGGCAAAAGGTGATGAACCAATAGCCTCTTCTACTCGTAAATCATTACGTTTGCTTGGGTCGGTTGGCGAACCGATTAACCCAGAAGCGTGGACATGGTATTACGATAAAATTGGTAACCAGCAGTGCCCAATCGTAGATACGTGGTGGCAAACTGAAACTGGTGGCATCATGATCACGCCACTACCTGGCGCAATTGATATGAAGCCGGGTTCCGCAACGCGGCCATTCTTTGGTATTGCGCCGGCGCTATTCGATGCGGAAGGCAATACATTGGATGGAGCGAATGAAGGCAACTTAGTGATCCTCGATAGTTGGCCATCTCAAGCTCGTACAGTATTTGGTGATCATGAGCGATTTGAACAAACCTACTTCTCGGCTTATCCTGGCGTTTATTTTACTGGTGACGGTTGTCGACGTGACGAAGATGGTTATTACTGGATTACGGGTCGTGTGGACGACGTTCTAAATGTATCAGGACATCGTTTAGGTACTGCAGAAATTGAAAGTGCGCTGGTTGCACACGAGTCGGTAGCGGAAGCTGCGGTAGTTGGTTATCCGCATGACATTAAGGGCCAAGGTATCTATGTATACGTAACGCCAAATGAGGGTGTAACCGTCACTGAAGAGTTAACGAAAGAAGTGCGTAATTGGGTGCGGAAAGAGTTGAGCCCCATAGCCTCACCTGACATGATCCAATGGACTCCAGGCCTGCCAAAAACACGCTCAGGTAAAATCATGCGTCGTATTTTGCGAAAAATCGCAGCGAACGAATACGAACAATTGGGTGATACATCAACGCTTGCAGACCCATCTGTGGTTGAAGAGTTAATTGAGAATCGCTTGAACCGTTAATTGAGCGTTAAAAACTTGATTCTCATTGAGTTATAAACGTACTATAACGGCTGCCCTTGCGCTCAAGGGCAGCCGATTTTTTAGGAGCAAACCATGAGTCAGTTTTTAATCGCAGATGACCATCCTCTGTTTAGGGAAGCACTAAAAGGAGCCTTACTGTCTCGAATTGAAGGCTTAACTGTATTCGAATCGGATAACTTCGACTGTACATTGGCTGTTTTGTCTGAGCAAGAAGACTTAGATTTGTTGTTGTTAGACCTCCACATGCCCGGTAATGGCGACTTATATGGACTAATTCGTATTCGCGAAGATTACCCCAGTTTGCCTATTGCCGTCGTGTCAGGCAGTGAAGATTTAACTATTGTCTCTAAAGTCATGGGATATGGAGCAATGGGTTTTATTCCAAAAGCTTCATCCTCAGATGATATTGCCTATGCCATTGAGCAAATACTTGAAGGGGAGTCTTGGTTGCCGGAATCAATTAAAGATAAAGTGGCTGCCATTACTGTAGAAGATAAAGAACTTGCACAGCAGGTAGCTTCTTTAACTCCACAACAATACAAAGTGCTGCAATATTTACATGAAGGTCTGTTAAATAAGCAAATTGCATATGAATTGAATATATCTGAGGCCACCATTAAGGCCCACATTACTGCAATATTTAGAAAATTGGGTGTGTACAATCGTACTCAAGCTGTGCTGATCGCCTCAAAATTACAACTAGAACCAATCGAACCATCAGCGTAAGAGGCAAAGCCTCTTACAGCCAAACTTTTCATGTTTAAGCAAAAACCACCGTTTTATTGCCATTGATAAACACTTTCTGTTCACAGGCTAATTGTAAAGCCTTACAAAAAACGGTTTTCTCAATATCTCGACCAATTTTAGCCATATCTTCGGCGTTATCTGCATGAGTCACTTGAGTGACATCTTGCAAAATAATAGGCCCTTCATCAAGCTCATCATTAACAAAGTGTGCCGTTGCACCAATGATTTTTACACCTCGTTCAAAAGCTTGGTGATAAGGTCTTGCGCCGATAAAAGCGGGCAAAAAAGAGTGATGAATATTGATAATTCGGTTACTAAAACGAGAAACAAAATTGGGACTTAGGATACGCATGTATTTAGCAAGCCCAATCACATCAGGTTTGTATTCATCCACTAAATCACCCACTTTTTTATCGTGTTCTTCACGCGTCAACCCTTCATGTGAGACAACGTGGAAAGGCACATTGAACCCTTTTACCAGTGGTTCTAGATCAGGATAGTTTGCGATTACCGCAAGCACGTCGATGTTCATTGCTTGTTCAAACTGTTTGAGTAGCACCCCACCTAAACAGTGAGCTTCTTTTGTGGCGAGTAGCACCACCTTGGTTTTTTCATTACTGTGTAGCTCTACTTTACTACCAACGGGTAACCGAGCTTGCAGCTCAGTTAGAAAGCTATCACTTGGGCGTGTAGATAACTCTGTACGCATGAAAAAACGTGCGGCTTCTTTATTTACAAATTCCTGATTTCGGGTGATGTTGAGCTGGTGTTCGTAACATAAGCCCGTTATTTTCGCGATAAGTCCAACATCGTCGGGACATTCCGCGGTTAATACTATCGACATTTCCTCATTCCTTACCGATATAAACTGGGTTAACCACTATACGATGTTATATCGTCGATCGGTAGTGCGTTTTAAGGTCAAATGTCTGCCCTAATGGCTATGATTCAACAACGCTTTCAACTTCGCCGGTTTTACCGGTTTCGAGAGGTAATGGATACCCTGTGTCTTTACGTTCGTTTTCAATTCAGGATCTCGGACCGCGGTTATGAGGATAGCTGGAACTTCATGTTGCCATATCTCACGGAGTGTCTTGATGAGCGTCACGCCGTCGCATTTTTCACCAAGTTGATAGTCAACGAGCATTACATCCGGGGCCTTGTGTTGTTTGCCAAAGTCGATAGCGCTTTGCACACTTGAAAACGACGTAAATTGACAATGCCACTTTTGCAATAGTGTTGCCATTGCTTCGAGATTTTTTGGGTCGTCATCAATGATTAACACAGACAACTGAGGCTTACTTTCCACTGCACTTTTTAGCGTCACTTTTTGCTGCACTAGGGCATTGTCTCCAATAGGCACCTCGATACTAAAACGACTGCCTTTGCCCGGGAAAGAAGCAACATTTAGCGGAATGCTCATTAAATCGCATAGGCGTTTTACAACACCAAGACCAAGCCCGACCCCTTTGTTGTCCGATTTGTGAATCCGATAGAAGTCGTTAAAAATTTTCTGTTGTTCAACCACGGAGATGCCGGGTCCTGTATCCCACACTTCAATTCTAAGGCTATGACCTCGATGTCGACATGCAACGAGAACTTGACCGTTATCCGTGTATTTCACCGCATTTGAGACAAGATTTTGAATGATTCGACGCAGGTAGGTGGTGTCACTGTGAACGATATAATCTTTACCGCGTACTTTTAACGTTAAGCCTTTGTCTTTGGACAAGATAGCGTATTCATTTGCTAACGGTGAGAGAATATCGTGGATTGAAAAATGCCGAGGTGTAGGGCTCATTGCTCCTTGTTCAAGCTTAGCTATTTCTAATAGTGAAGACATTAAATGAACCGTAGAGTCCAAGCTATCACCTAACTTGTGCAACGTATCTTGGTTGTTCTTTGATAGCTGCGGGTTGTCTATCGACGCTAAATAAAGTCGAGCAGCATTTAGCGGTTGTAAAATATCGTGACTCGCAAGGGCAAGAAACCGCGTTTTGCTGTCGTTTGCTCGTTCAGCCTCTTTTTTCGCTTCAGTTAATGCTTTCTCAATTTCGACTCGGCTCGCAATTTGAGCTTGAAGATCTAAGTTAATGTTACGAATTTCTTGGGTCCGAGCTTCGATCCGATTTTCCAAATCCATGTTAATTTCTTCAAGCGCATTTTGAGTTGCGATGTGCGTTGTGATGTCTGAAAAACTCGTCACGAACCCCCCTCGGGTAGGGGATTTCCAATCATTTCGAACACTTGGCCATTGCGTCTGTGGCGAATAAAATGATGCGGTGTGCCATTGCGGATATGTTGAACTCGCTTCTCCACGTGCTTCTCTATTTCACCCGGACCACATTCACCACGCTCGGCATTAAAGCGAATAATGGTCTCGATTGGCATGCCAACTTCCAAAAATCCTTCGGGATAATTAAACATTTCGCTATAGCGCTTATTCCAAGCAACGAGGTGCAGGTCTTTATCAACAACCGAAATTCCATGAGAGAGGTTTTCAAGCGACGTAAACAATAAGTTTTGATTGAACTGTAGCGCTTGCGTGGTTTCATCGAAAATATTGACCACTTCTTCGAACGCCATTTGTTTACCAGATGCAACAGTATGAATAAGCGCTTGGGCTGAGGATGCGCCAAGTACGCCAGCGAGCGCACGCTCGCAATAGGCGATAAAGTCTTGTTCAGGTTGAGCGTTGTTGTCGCTAATATCGTGATTTATAGAATATACGGCAAGCACTTGTTGGCTACGTTGTACGCCTAAAAAGGTTTGTAGAAGAATTTTGAAATCGTAAATGCTTGCTTTAACGTGTTTGTTGAGACGCTTGGTTAAGATAGCCTGCTCTTTTGGACTCACAAACGCCGCAGCTTGTATTTTATCTATGAGTCGCTCATTTGCACCTAATGAGAAGCTAATGTAGCAAGCAACGTTAGCAAATAAGGCAATAAGTGTTCCTCGGGTGATGAGCGTTTGTCGAAACTCAGGATCGATGCCTCCCGTTGCATCAAGCACCGGAAGCATGAGGAACAGCATCCAGCAAATGACACCGGCGAGCAGTCCCGCGTAAACGCCATATGCGTGTCCTTTTCGCCAATACAGCCCACCGACAATGGCGGGGAGCAGCTGAGTTACTAAAGAAAATGCGACAAGCCCCATACTCGCTAAAGCCTCGCCGTGACCGAACCACTGCTGATAAAAATAGGACAGCAGTAAAATGGCGGCAATGGTAAATCGGCGTACGAGCAAAATTTGGGTTTTAAAGTTGCTCGAAATGAGATTACGTTTGAATTTACGTTTAAACAGGAGCGGCAAAACAACATCATTGGAGATCATGGTACTGAGCGTCAACGTCGCGACCACTATCATCGCAGTGGCTGCAGACAGGCCACCAATAAACACAAAGGTTGTGATCAGGGGATGTCCCTCAATAAGCGGGAGTGCGAGCACAAAGCTATCTGAGGAAATACCTAGGCCAATTGCAGGATGAATTGCAGCCGACGCGATTGGAATTATCATCGCTGCAATTAACATTAAGTAAAGTGGAAACGCCCAACGCGCGGTTTTTAAATGTCTTCTATCTTGGTTATCAATAACAGTTACATGAAATTGCCTTGGTAAGCAAATGATCGCGGCTGCGGCCATAAGCGTCTGTCCAATAAAATTAAAATTACCAAAATCAAAATCCTGCCAATGCGCCCATATCTGGGAATGGTCAACCTTTAACAGTGTTAGAACAGCAACAAATGCAACAGCACTAAGGGCTAAAAGTTTGATGATAGACTCGAATGCTACTGCGAGCATCAGCCCCGAACGGTATTCGGTGACATCGACTTTTCGTGTCCCGAAGAAAATAGCGAACATCGCCATTATGATAGTGCCAGACAAAGCGAGCATGGTCCCCGAAAGTTGAGTTTCTTGGCTTTGTAGCAGTAAGAAACTGCTGCTCAGCGCTTTTAGCTGTAACGCGATGTAGGGAATGGTCGCAAGTAACGCAATGATAGTAACCATAATGGCGGTGGTCTGGCGTTTGCCATATCGTGCAGAAATAAAGTCTGCGATAGTCGTGATATTTTGTTTTTTACTGACCAGGATCAGTTTTCGTAAAAAGCCTTGCCCGAACAGAAATAACAACGCTGGCCCTAACAAAATGGGGAGATAATGCCAGGCACTACTGGCCGCAGTCCCAACAGATCCGTAATACGTCCAAGAGGTGCAATAAATTCCCAATGAAAAAGCATAGACAAAGGGGTGGTGCGTAATTTTTTTAGCCAGTGGAGTTGTTTTATCCCCCCAACTTGCAAGCCAAAAAAGTAACCCTATGTAGCAAATAGCGACAAATAATAGTGCAGCCGTCATAACTTCTCTTTTTTATCGGTAACATGGCAACGTTGGTCATGTTAAGTCTCTGAACGCATAAATGTAACCATATCAAACTTATGAACAAAAGTAGTGCTTCACTCGTTGAGATAAATTCTATTTAAATAAACTGCATAAAATCATATGGATATGAGTCTTTTTCTCGTTGCTTATAGACTAATGTCGAATGTAACTTTAACTGGTCTAACCTTTGTGAAGCAAACAGAGTCATGTTTTTTAAGTGTATGTAATTTAAAGAGAATACAATATCAGTGGTCATGCCGGTTAACAGTTTACGTAAACGTAAATCAACTGTTACGACTAAGGTCTCAATTTCAATCAGATAACCTGTTGCTACAGTCAATAATGACAACTAATACCAACACAGCCTTTTATGGGTGAAGTGATAGGGGACAATAAAAATGGCTTTTAAAAGTGAAGATGACGCAAAAGCTTATTGGTCTGAGAACTTAAGTCTTGTATTCAAGTTACTTGCAATCTGGTTCTTAGTCTCATTTGGCTTTGGGATTTTGCTGGTAGATGTACTCAACGAAATCCGTTTCTTTGGGTTTAAGTTAGGCTTCTGGTTCTCACAACAGGGCGCAATCTATACCTTCGTTGCTTTAATTTTTGTCTACGCCTTCAAAATGAATGCGCTTGATAAAAAATATGGCGTAGATGAATAAGGAGCACGATGATGGATGTTCAAGGTTTTACGTTTCTACTAGTCGGTCTGAGCTTCGCGCTTTACATCGGCATTGCAATTTGGGCTCGTGCGGGCTCAACGAAAGAATTCTATGTTGCAGGAGGCGGTGTACCTCCTCTTGCTAATGGGATGGCAACAGCTGCCGACTGGATGAGTGCCGCCTCATTCATTTCCATGGCTGGTATCATCTCATTCGCGGGTTACGACGGCGGTGTTTACTTGATGGGTTGGACAGGCGGCTATGTACTTTTAGCACTGTGTCTTGCTCCGTACCTGCGTAAATTTGGTAAGTTCACAGTACCTGACTTTATCGGTGACCGTTATTACTCGCAGCTTGCTCGTATCGTGGCAATTTTGTGCGCTATCTTCATCTGCTTCACCTACATTGCAGGTCAAATGCGTGGTGTTGGCGTGGTGTTCTCTCGTTTCTTAGAAGTGGACATTGAAACAGGTGTTTACATCGGTATGGTGATCGTATTTTTCTACGCGGTGCTTGGCGGTATGAAAGGCATTACGTACACGCAAGTAGCACAGTACTGTGTATTAGTATTTGCCTACCTTGTACCTGCTATCTTTATCTCAATGATGATGACGGGGCACATTCTGCCACAAACCGGTTTTGGTGGAACACTAGCTGATGGCTCTGGAATGTATCTGATGGACAAGCTCGATGGATTGAGTGCTGAACTCGGTTTCGCGCAGTATACTGAAGGTTCAAAAAGCATGATTGACGTGTTTGCAATCACAGCTGCCCTTATGGTTGGTACAGCTGGTCTGCCTCACGTAATCGTGCGTTTCTTCACTGTGCCAAAAGTAAAAGACACTCGTATTTCAGCAGCATGGACACTCGTTTTCATCGCGATTGTTTATACAACCGCGCCTGCAGTGGCAGCGTTTGCTCGTGTGAACATGATAGACACTATTAACGGCAAAGATGGTAGCGGTACGCTTTACGAAGAAGCACCGGCGTGGGTTAAGAATTGGGAAAGAACAGGCCTTATCGTATTTAAAGATAAGAATGCGGATGGCAGAATGCAGTATTCAGCGGGTAAGATTGAAGATCCAAATAGCGCGAACGAAGTCAAAATCGACCGTGACATTATGGTTCTAGCAAACCCTGAAATTGCTGACCTTCCTGCTTGGGTTGTTGCATTGGTTGCAGCCGGTGGTATTGCAGCGGCATTGTCGACAACTGCGGGATTGTTGCTGGTTATTTCAACGTCGGTTTCACATGATTTATTAAAACGCACATTAAAGCCTGATATTAGCGACAAACAAGAGCTTCTCGCTGCACGCTTGGCTGCAATGGTGGCGATTGCTATCTCTGCATACTTCGGTATCAATCCACCCGGTTTCGTCGCTTCAGTAGTGGCATTTGCCTTCGGATTGGCGGCATCCAGTTTCTTCCCAGCAATTATCATGGGGATCTTCTCTAAACGTATGAATAAGGAAGGTGCGATTGCGGGTATGGTGAGTGGTATTACGTTTACTGCAGCGTATATTATCTACTTTAAATTTGTGAGCCCAGAATTGAATTCTTCAGCGAATTGGTTGTTTGGAATTTCTCCTGAAGGCATCGGTACAATCGGTATGGCCGTTAACTTTGTTGTCGCAGCCGTCGTGTTGAAACTAACCAAAGAAACGCCTGTTGAAGTACAAGAAATGGTTGAAAGTATTCGTAGTCCAAAAGGTTCGAGTGCAGCGCACGCGCACTAATCTCGACCTTATTCAACAGCTCGGTTTTGTGCCGAGCTGTTGTTGTTTTGTAGGGAGAACTCATGACAAGCGAAATACAAGACGTTTTTCAGTTTATTTCAACTCAAGCACCGTTTAATCAATTACAGGAATCCGCAACACGCTATTTCTGTTCTCACCTTGAAGTCGTTTATCTATCTCATGAAAATCAACAAGATTGGTTAAAATCAGACAATCCTCATTTATATCTTGTCCGATCTGGGCATTTTGATCTGGTGAATGGCAAAGGCGAATTGGTCACCCGTTTGTCACAAGGTGATTATTTCGGCTTCCCGTCTTTGCTGACAGGGGACATGATACAAAATCGCTTGGAAGTGCAAACCGCAGGGTTAGTGTATGTATTAACTCAAACACATTTTGATTTTCTAAGGCGAGAGTACAAAGCGTTTGAGCAGTACTTTGTGAGGGCGCACGCAAATCGCTTATTGTCCTCTCATTACAAGCAAAGTAGCGACAGTTGGTCTGAGCGTAAGATTGCGGAACTGATGACGCGCACAGCGGTTACACTGCTCCCTTCAGCGAGTATCCAAGAAGCGGCAAAAACCATGAGTGAAGCACGAGTATCTTCTATTATGATCACAGATGATTCGGCACTATTAGGCGTCGTCACCGATAGAGATCTCAGAAACCGTGTGTTAGCAGCTGGTGTCGATCCTCACGAACCGGTGGCATCGATCATGACCACTAAGCCAAAATACATATTTGAAAATAACCGAGTTTTTTCTGCGCTGCATTTGATGCTAAAGCACAATATACATCATTTACCGGTGCTGGATGAAGAGCGTAAACCGCTTGGCATGATCACAAGTACAGACTTACTGCGACAGCAAAAAAGCGATCCTGTACAATTGATCGGTAGATTATACAAAGCGGAAAGCGTGGTCATGCTAAAGCGTTACGCGGCTGAGATCCCTGATTTACTTAAACGCTTTTCCAATAACATCGACGACATCTCGCTTATGGGGAAATTACTCAGTGGACTTAGCGATGCATTGACGTCGAGACTTATTCAACTCTTTCAGCACGAGCGGGGCGATGCTCCTTGCCAATTTGCATGGATATGTTTTGGTTCTCAGGCCCGTGAAGAGCAGACATTGCATTCGGATCAAGACAACGGCTTAGTGCTCCCTAATACATTGAATGAAGAGCAAAAAGTTTATTTTAGTGAGATGGGGCGTTATGTCTGTGACCATCTTCACGAATGTGGGATTATCCATTGTCCGGGCAACATCATGGCGAGTAATCCCGAATGTCGAGGTTCGGTGGTACAGTGGGTCAAGCGATTCAACAACTGGATCACAGAGCCAACACCGCATGCAATGTTGAATTGCAAAATATACTTTGATATTCGGTTTATTGAAGGTAACAACGATCTATACAACGATCTTGTGCACGGCTTAACTAAGATTGCACGTAACGATCTTTTTTACGCGGCGATGGCAACCGACATCAACGCAAATTCCGTTCCGATCGGATTGTTTAACCAATTCAAGCTGGAAAAGAGTAAAACCACCAGTCGTTTTCTGGATCTAAAAAAGCGTGGGGTTGTGATCATTAACGATATTGCGCGGTTGTACGCACTAAAGGCTGGCATAAAACGTTCAAATACGTTGGAGCGATTGGACGCCTTGGCGAAATTCAATTTAATCAGCAAAAAGATCTGTTTGATCTCAAAGACTGTTGGCGATTTTTGACACAGTTGAGACTACGCACTCAGATCAATCAAGAAGGACTGCCAGGCAATTGCATTAATCCAGAGAATTTATCTTCTCTTGAGCGCCATCAACTTAAAGAAGCATTCTATCTTATCAAACAGGCCCAGCAAGCCTGCGCCTTTAAGTTTGCTCGAGGCAGCTTGTAATGGTCACGCATTGTATTCAATTTTTTTCCAAGTGGTGGCATCGGCAGCAAATGGCAAATCGGCAATTCATTGATTGTGATTTTGTTGTCGTAGACTTAGAACTCACGGGGCTTGATGCAAAACAGCATGAAGTGGTGTCCGCGGCTTGGTTGCCGATTACGAAACAATGTATTCAACTGAATGACGCCGTACATATTGTCAATAAAGACGTTAAGTCACTTGCGCAAAGTCCCGTTTTTCACGGCCTTTGCCACAATGACGTTGAGCAAGGTATCGATTTAAAGCGATTTACTGAACAACTTGCACACGCAATCGAGGGAAAGCTGGTGGTGTTTCATCACAGTTATCTTGATATGGCATTTATTCGAGAATTATTTAGAGAGTCAGGGATACGTGCACGGCCAGCATTGATCTTAGATACCCTATCGATTGAACGTCGCAGGTTATTGTCTCAAGGCCATGAAATTGCTTTGGATGATTTAACGTTAGAACAGTGTCGAACTCGTTATGGCTTACCTCTGTACTCGAGCCACCATGCGTTAACCGACGCATTAGCTACGGCTGAATTGCTCTTAGCACAAAGTCATCAAATTGGAAATTTAAAGTCGCTTAAACTTGGGCAACTCCTGTAAAAAGTTACCAGTATCCCTTACACATTTGCTTCAGGTCGATTACAATAGCGCCATCTTTTGGGTTTTGTTCCCGTTATTAAGGTGGAAAGACAAAGTTAATGGCTATTCGAGTCGCAATTAACGGATTTGGGCGTATCGGGCGTAACATTTTGCGTTCGTTGTACGAGACAGGGCGACAGTCAGAAATCCACATCGTCGCAATTAACGAACTTGCTGACCCCCAAGGGATAGCTCACCTCCTCAAATATGATACCTCTCACGGTCGTTTTAAATTCCCAGTTCAATTAGAAGAAAATGCTATCCTGGTTGCAGGTGATAGTATAGCGTTGTTTGCTGAAGAACAGCCGGCTAACTTGCCATGGAAAGAGTTGGAAATAGATGTGGTGCTTGAATGTACTGGCGTCTTTCATTCTCGCGCGCACGGTGAAGCGCATATCCAAGCCGGCGCCAAGAAAGTGCTGTATTCGCAACCAGCCGATAGTGATTTAGATGCCACGATCGTTTTTGGTATCAATGATGACGAACTAAAATCCAGCGATACGTTTGTGTCAAATGGCTCGTGTACGACCAATTGTATTGTCCCCGTGATTAAAGTATTGGACGATGCATTCGGTATTGAGTCGGGCGCAATCACCACAATTCATGCTTCGATGCACGATCAACAAGTGATAGATGCCTATCATTCAGATTTACGTCGTACTCGAGCGGCCAGCCAGTCGATTATTCCTGTAGATACAAAGCTTGCACGTGGTATCGAGCGTATTTTACCTAAATTTGAAGGGCGCTTTGAGGCTATTGCCGTGCGTGTTCCTACAATTAATGTTACGGCGATGGATTTGAGTGTCACGCTTAATACGGATGTGACGATAGATCAGGTCAATAATGAACTGATGAAAGCGGCGACAGGCCGATTGATTGGGATCTTAAGTTATACTGAAGAGCCGCTGGTATCCGTTGATTTTAATCATGATCCGCATTCTTGTATCATCGATGGTACACAGACACGTGTAAGTCATAAAAGATTAGTAAAATTATTAGTGTGGTGCGACAACGAATGGGGATTTGCCAATCGTATGCTCGACACCTCCGTGGCTATAATGGCCAAAACACGTTATTGAGTTAGTTACGTATCGTTCACTAAGGAGAAATCAATGTCAGTCATTAAAATGGCAGATTTGGATTTAGCGGGAAAACGCGTTTTGATCCGACAGGATCTGAATGTGCCGGTTAAAGATGGCAAAGTCACTTCTGATGCGCGCATTCGTGCATCGCTTCCAACTATTCAACTTGCACTTGAAAAAGGTGCAAAAGTAATGGTGATGTCGCATTTAGGTCGTCCAACAGAAGGCGAGTACAACCCGGAATTTTCAATGCAACCTGTGGTTGATTATTTAAACGGTGTGCTTTCACAAAGCGTTCGTTTGGAAAAAGATTATTTAGATGGCGTGGAAGTGGCTGACAATGAAGTGGTTGTCTTCGAAAACGTACGTTTCAACATCGGTGAAAAGAAAGACGATGAAGTCTTATCCAAGCGAATGGCGGCATTGTGTGACGTATACGTAATGGACGCGTTTGGTACAGCTCACCGTGCGCAAGCATCAACTCATGGCGTTGGCTTGTATGCCGAAATCGCCTGCGCAGGCCCGTTGTTAGCGGCTGAACTTGATGCGCTTGGCAAGGCACTAGAAAACCCAGCCCGTCCGCTTGTGGCAATTGTTGGCGGTTCAAAAGTATCGACTAAACTTACGGTATTAGAATCTCTGTCTTCAGTTGTTGATCAGTTGGTGACCGGCGGTGGTATTGCAAACACATTTATTGCTGCTGCGGGCCACCCGGTTGGCAAGTCTTTATATGAAGCTGATTTAATTGAAGAAGCAAATAAGTTAACCGCAGCTGCCCGTAACAATGGTGGTGATATTCCAGTGCCAACTGATGTCGTTGTCGGAAATGAATTTTCTGAAAGTGCGGTCGCAACCATTAAAGACGTCAGTGAAGTAACCACAGATGACATGATCTTTGATATTGGCCCTGATTCTGCGAATACGCTTGCTAAGATCATCGCAAATGCAGGCACTATTGTATGGAATGGTCCTGTCGGCGTTTTTGAATTTGATCAGTTTGGTAACGGTACACAAGCGATTGCCAATGCTATCGCAAATTCAAATGCGTTCAGTATTGCGGGTGGTGGTGACACATTGGCGGCTATTGACAAATATGGTGTTGCAGACAAAATTTCTTATATCTCGACGGGCGGTGGTGCCTTCCTTGAATTTTTAGAAGGAAAGCAATTACCTGCTGTAGCGATGTTAGAATCACGCGCAAAGTAAATCTATACTAATAACAGGCAACTCTCTCACTTTTGCCTGTTTTAGGGCTAATTGGCCAAAAAATTTAGTTATCCGTTCAAATCAGGTAACCCAGTTACCAAACTGTGGAGAAAAGCAAATGGCTTTAATCAGTATGCGCCAACTACTCGACCATGCGGCTGAGTATGGTTATGGTGTTCCAGCGTTTAACGTGAACAACCAAGAGCAAATGCGTGCAATCATGGAAGCGGCAGACCGAACAAACAGCCCTGTTATTGTACAAGGCTCCGCGGGTGCAAGAAAATACGCAGGAGCTGCGTTCATTCGTCACATGATTTTGGCTGCAGTTGAAGAATGGCCTCATATTCCAGTTGTAATGCATCAAGATCACGGCACATCGCCTGCGGTATGCCAACGCTCAATTCAACTGGGTTTCTCATCAGTCATGATGGATGGCTCTTTACTTTCTGATGGTAAAACGCCTTCAAGCTATGAATACAATGTTGATGTAACACGTCGTACGGTAGAAATGGCACACGCTTGTGGTGTTTCGGTTGAAGGAGAGCTTGGTGTGCTAGGCTCTCTAGAAACAGGTCAAGCAGGTGAAGAAGATGGCATTGGTGCTGAGGGTACGCTTAGCCATGATCAGCTTCTCACTGATCCAGAAGAAGCTGCGGATTTCGTTCGTAAAACAGGCGTAGATGCGTTAGCCATCGCGTGTGGTACATCTCATGGTGCGTACAAGTTCACACGACCACCAACGGGTGACATTCTTGCGATTGACCGAATCAAAGAAATCCATGCGCGTATTCCTAATACCCACCTTGTAATGCATGGCTCTTCTTCAGTACCACAAGAGTGGTTGGCCGTTATCAATGAATTCGGTGGCGAAATTCCAGAAACATACGGTGTACCGGTTGAGCAAATCGTTGAAGGGATCAAGCACGGTGTTCGCAAGGTAAACATTGATACCGATCTTCGTCTGGCATCTACAGGGGCTATTCGTCGTCACTTGGCAATGAATCCTTCTAATTTCGATCCACGCAAGTTTTTAGCTGAAGCAACAACAGCAATGACAGATATCTGTATTGCTCGTTACGAAGCATTTGGTACTGCAGGACAAGCTAGCAAGATCAAGCCATTATCGCTTGAGCAAATGTTTGGATTGTATGAAGCAGGCAAACTTGATCCAAAGATCAAATAAATACTAACTCAATTGAAAAGCCCCGATCAGGGGCTTTTTTTGGATCAAATTTATACTAACTATTCGTGTGTAGATCATTATTTTACTAAGAAAATGAACAAGCTGTTTATTTATTAGGCTCAAATAACAAAGACTTACGCTGAGTAGTAGCTAGAAGTTCAAAAGATCAATGAGTTAGGAAGAGTT
This sequence comes from Pseudoalteromonas xiamenensis, assembly GCF_030994125.1. NCBI lineage: Bacteria > Pseudomonadati > Pseudomonadota > Gammaproteobacteria > Alteromonadales > Pseudoalteromonadaceae > Pseudoalteromonas > Pseudoalteromonas xiamenensis. The sequence continues at coordinate 2,751,246 of NZ_CP099917.1, forward strand.
GGTTGATAAAAAAGCGATCTTGCTTGGTAAAATAATGATCCAAAGTCGATCTGGTTAGTAGTATCGTGATCCTTCCTCATGTGGTTGGTAAAAAAATGATCTTTAGCTCAACTTGATCTTAATCCGCCAGCGTCTAAATTCAATGTAGGGATGCCGTTAGAAATATCCTCGTCATAATTGTAAAAGAGGCTGCGCCATGAAAAACCATCTCATTTTCGTTGCTATATCAACTTTGCTTTGTTCCTCGTCAGCTTTGGCTGATGATCTAGTCAAATTGTATGGACGAGCTAACATCGGGATCCAGTCCAAAGATGATGGTACGTCTAGTGTCGTATCTGCAGAAAGTTATGCTTCTCGAATCGGCGTTAAAGGAAATACTAAAGTTTCGGATTCACTTGAAGCGTTTTATGTCTTTGAATTTGAGGTGAAGCCAACTGAAAATGAGAATGATGGGAAGACCGCTGATAATCTAAGTGCGCGGTCGGAATACATTGGTGTTAAAGGTGCGTTTGGTCAATTTATTGTTGGTCGAAATGATACGCCCATGAAACGTTCTCAAAATTCAGCGGATCTAATGAATGATTACACTGGGGATATCAGCAGTTTGATGGTCGGAGAAAATCGTTTAGGTGACACCATTCAATACACCACGCCGTCGTTAGCGCACTTACAATTTGAAGTAAGTTATATTGCTAAAGACAACAACAAGCAAAATGGAGACGCAGGTATGTCGCTTGCTGCTTCCTATGGTGATCGCAAGTTTAAGTCTATGCCGTTTTTTGTGAGTGTGGCTCGAGACAGTAAAGTTGCAGGACAAGATGTAAATCGAGTCACCGTACAGGGGAAAATGGGAGCGTTAACATTGAGCGGGATGTATCAACAAAGTGAAAAAGTTGATACCGATGATAAGAGAGATAGCTATGTTGTGAGCGCATCCTACAAGATTGACGATTATAATCTACTTGCTCAGTACCAAGACAGTGAAAGTGAAGCTGGAAAAATGAAAGATTCAGGCACCGGTACTTCCATTGGGGTTGAACGAATGATGTCAAAACAAGTACGTATGTTCCTTTGGTACTCTCAATTTGAGCTAGATAACAAGCCAGATCAAGACCATATAGCGGTAGGGTTGCGCTACGATTTCTAGCTTAAATGGGCTATATGATAGCCCTTTTCTATTCATGTTTGGCTAAATAGTGAACAATTTTGTTTCTTTTCAAGATACTCGCTAGACTTTCATAAAAATGTCATAGTAAGTCATAATAATGACATCAAGTTCGGTAACGAAAGAGATTTGTCGTAATGTCACGTAGAGTACTTGTGGTGGATGATGAAGCACCAATCAGAGAGATGTTGGTCTTCGTCTTAGAACAGAATGGATTTCAGGCCATCGAAGCAGAGGACTATGACTCTGCGGTAGCTGCGATGGTTGAGCCATACCCTGATATGGTTTTATTAGATTGGATGTTGCCAGGTGGCAGCGGTATTCAACTTGCCAAGAAATTTAAGCAAAGCGAGTATACGCGACAAATTCCAATTATCATGCTGACTGCGCGTGGTGAAGAAGAAGACAAAGTGCGTGGACTTGAAGTTGGCGCAGATGACTATGTAACGAAGCCTTTTTCTCCAAAAGAGTTGATGGCACGTATTAAAGCCGTTATTCGCCGCGTATCACCAACGTCGCTTGAAGAGGCGATAGAAGTTCATGGTTTAAGATTAGATCCAGTTTCTCACCGAGTGACTTCTGCTGGAAACGAATTAGACATGGGGCCAACGGAATTCCGTTTGTTGCACTTCTTCATGACACACCCTGAACGTGTGTACAGCCGTGAACAATTACTAGACCATGTATGGGGTACCAACGTTTATGTTGAAGACCGTACTGTTGATGTGCATATTCGTCGATTAAGAAAAGCGATTGCGCCGCTTGGACATGACCGTTTAGTACAAACGGTACGTGGTGCGGGCTATCGTTTCTCAAGCAAACTTTAAACTGCTTTAGTGAAAGATTTTTAGGCTTTTTTCTTTTGAAAAGACGCACTAAGCATTAAGATTTGTGATAGACACTGCACTTGAGTGAAGGAACTCATCTTGTATGTACAAAGTGGTGACCAAACAGGCGTTATATAAGCGCCTGTTTTTGTATTTCCTACCGTTAGTTTTAATCGGGCTTTTAATTGGCGCGCCATTCGTGTTGCTATTTATTGGTGCATTCTCTTTGCTTCTATGGCATTACCATCAGTTATATCGATTGAGCGATTGGCTTCTTAACCAACGCAGTTTTAATCCACCTGAAGGTGAAGGTGCTTGGGAACAAATCTTTGAAGGGATTTATCATCTTCAGCATCGTAATCGAAAAAAACGCAATGAGCTTGCAGATCTGATCCGCCGTTTTCGTGAAGGTGCAGAAGCCGTGCCTGATGCCGTGATTGTATTGCAATTCGATCTTAGTATCGTGTGGTGTAATCAGCTCGCATTAAAAGTGCTTGGACTGCAATGGCCAACCGATCATGGTCAACGACTAGATAACTTAGTACGTGATCCAAAATTTGTACGCTATATGCAAACCAAACAGTTCGACGAGCCGCTTGAATTGGACATGGGACTCTCGGGTGAGCAGGTACTCGAATTCCGTGTAATGCCTTATGCCGAAACACAACTGATGGTCGTCGTTAGGGATATTACGCGTCTAAAACAGCTGGAACAGATGCGAAAAGACTTTGTGGCGAATGTATCTCACGAATTACGCACGCCACTTACCGTTGTTACTGGTTATTTGGAAATGATGGATGCGGACAACATGCCTCCACCGGCAATGTGGGAGAAAGCGCACACCACAATGATTGAGCAGTGCAAACGCATGGATAGCTTGGTTAATCAGTTACTCTCGCTTTCGCGAATTGAAGGGGCGCGTAAGCAGGATAAGGATAAGCCAATAGATGTGCCCAACTTATTGAAGATCATCGAAACAGAAGCTAATTCACTCAATCAAGACAAGCATCATAAGATTGAATTTAATATTGATGCGAGTTTAGACGTACGAGGCGCGCCTGATGAACTTCGTAGTGCGTTTTCTAATCTCGTATTCAACGCGATTCATTACACAAAACCAAATGGCCATATACAGGTAGAGTGGGCAGAAAAGAATGGATTGCCTTATTTTGCGGTGACAGATAATGGTGACGGAATCGCGCCTGAACACTTGCATCGGCTGACCGAACGTTTTTATCGTGTAGACAAAGCAAGGAGCAGAAAAACAGGAGGCTCCGGACTTGGTCTTGCTATTACGAAACATGTGCTGTCCCGTCACGATGCGTCGTTACAAATTAAAAGCGAAGTTGGGAAAGGCTCCTGTTTTTCCTTTTCTTTGCCACAAAGCAAGAAAGTAGCTATACCTAAAGAGCTGTCATAAAAGTGTAAAACAAAAGACATGTAAATGTCATTTTATGGCCGCACAATGGACTCGTTAAGTTAATGGGACACAATTGGAGTTACCCAATGAAATTTAAAAACCTTGTTGCCGCGATGGGTGTGGCGGTTACTGCGCTAGTTTCAACTCAAACGTTAGCTGTTGATCAAACTCTACCGGAATATCAAAAAACATCTGGTATTTCAGGTAACTTCTCGTCAGTTGGTTCTGACACTCTAGCAAACATGATGACGTTCTGGGCAGAAGAATACAAACGTATCTATCCAAACGTAAACATTCAAATTCAGGCAGCAGGTTCTTCTACGGCTCCACCGGCGTTAACAGAAGCGACGGCAAACTTCGGCCCAATGAGCCGTAAAATGAAGTCAAAAGAAATCGAAGCATTCGAAAAGCGCTATGGCTACAAGCCAACCGAAATTCGTGTTGCGATCGATGCATTGGCTGTATTCGTTCATAAAGATAACCCAATTCAAGGTCTTCGTATTGACCAACTAGATGCTATTTTCTCGTCTACACGCAAGTGTGGTGCAGACAAAGAAATTACACGTTGGGGTGATGTTGGTCTAGAAGGTGAGTGGGCAACTAAAGATATCCAACTTTATGGTCGTAACTCTGTTTCTGGTACATATGGCTATTTTAAGTCTAAAGCCCTATGTAAAGGTGATTTCCGTAATAACGTGAACGAACAACCAGGTTCAGCGTCAGTAGTTCAATCGATTTCATCTTCAGTGAATGCGATTGGTTATTCAGGCATTGGTTATAAAACGTCAGGTGTACGTACAGTACCACTTGCTAAGCAAGGTGATAACTTTGTCGATGCAACTCTTGAAAATGTTGCTCAAGGTAAGTACCCAATGTCACGTTTCCTATATATCTACGTGAACAAGCACCCAAATAAACCTTTATCACCAATTGAAGCTGAGTTCTTGAAGATGGTTCTATCTCAAGAAGGTCAAAAGATTGTTGAAAAAGATGGCTATGTGCCTCTTTCTGGCAAATTGGCTGCGGCAGAACTACAAAAGTTAGGTCTGCTTTAAGTACCAATCATGCTCAATAAAAAAGCCGCTTGTTTAAGCGGCTTTTTTATTTCAGTTTTTTGAGTAGCGAGGCCATATTTGTATAAATGGTGTGATACTTTAACTGTGGCAGTTCAATGATAATCAGGTTAGTTGGTCTTTAATGGAAGTTTTCGATATGAATAGACGTTCTGATTGTTAATTAGAAAAAGAGAAAAAGAATGTCGTGGGTACGTAAAATTTGCAGCACAATAATTGGTGCTGCACCACTCGAAATCAGTTGGGTATTGTCACTGTTAGCTAGATAAAAAAGTCTCTCGTTTCGACCCTAGCACGCAGCTTAAGATGTTAACCGCACAAGAACTTTATGGAAGAAACGCGTTTTCATGAAGACGCCAGAAATGGCGAGTGTAGCGTATTGGGTGGGGGATTTGTTTGGGCGTGATGGCCTTTTGTAGCTAAATAAAAAGTAGGCAATTCGCTTATGAATTTCGCCAAAAACAACTAACGAAATTACCATGTCTAAAACAATGATTACAGGGGAACACAGATCTAAGTTACAAGCTATACATGGATATTTGACCCAGAAAAAAAGGAAGCAGACGCTTCCTTGTTTAATTTAGGCATGAGCCAATAAATTACGTGTTTTCTCGTGCAATCGCGCGATATGCGATGTCAGTGCGAAATTCCACACCATCCCAGTGAATGTCTTTTACCAGGCTGTATGCGCGTTTTTGAGCCTCCGTTACTGTGTGCCCAAGTGCGGTTGCACAAAGCACACGTCCACCGGCTGTCACAACATGCTCACCATCTTGTTTTGTGCCCGCATGGAACACTTTTTCACCTTCCGCATAGTTAACTTGCAGACCCGAAATTGCATCGCCTTTAGGATAGTCACCTGGATAGCCTTTTGCAGCTAACACGACGCCTACTGCAGCACGAGGGTCGAATTTGATTTCGGTTTTATCCAGTTCTTCACGATTTGCAGCTTCAATCAATTCGACTAAGTCTGACTGCAAACGTAGCATAATTGGTTGAGTTTCAGGGTCACCAAAGCGGCAATTGTATTCAATAACCTTAGGTGTGCCGTCAGCGGTGATCATTAGACCGGCGTATAGGAAACCGGTGTAAGGATTACCTTCTGATGCCATACCTTCAACCGTTGGATAAATGACTTCGTTCATGATGCGGTCGTGAATATCGGCAGTGACTACAGGAGCTGGAGAATAAGCGCCCATGCCACCAGTATTTGGACCTTGATCATTATCATAAGCGCGCTTATGGTCTTGGCTCGTAGCAAAAGGCAATACATTTTTACCGTCAACCATGACGATAAAAGACGCTTCTTCGCCTTCTAAGAATTCCTCTACTACAACACGGCTACCCGCATCGCCAAACGCATTGCCTGCTAACATGTCGCGGATAGCATCTTGTGCTTCTTCCAATGTCATAGCTACAATCACACCTTTACCTGCGGCAAGACCATCCGCCTTGATAACGATTGGTGCACCTTTATCTTCAACGTAAGCAAGAGCAGGTTCAATCTCGGTAAACGTTTGATATTCAGCTGTTGGAATAGCGTGGCGAGCTAAGAAGTCTTTAGTGAAAGATTTAGAACCTTCGAGCTGAGCTGCCGCTGCGGTTGGACCAAAAATCGCTAAACCTGCTTCGCGGAACTTATCCACGACACCAATGACTAGTGGTGCTTCAGGACCAACGATGGTCAAACCTACATTATTTTGCTGAGCAAATGACAGCAAGCCGTCTAAGTCATCAACAGCAATTGAAACGTTTTGCAGTTTTGATTCAAGTGCAGTGCCCGCGTTGCCAGGTGCAACAAACACGTTTTTTACGGTTGGGTTTTGAGCGGCTTTGAACGCTAGGGCGTGTTCGCGGCCACCATTGCCAATGACGAGTACATTCATGGCGAAATTTTCCTATTTAGAGCTTTTTGAATTTGAGAGTCATACGATCGCTTTCCCCAATTTTGCGATACTTATCTGCATCTTCATCACCTAAAGCCAATGTTGGAGGTAAAGTCCACACACCTTTTGGATGAGTCGCGGTATCTTTGGGGTTTGCGTTTATATCGCTCGCTGCGACTAATTCAAAGCCAGCTTGCTTTGCAATACTGACAACATAACTTTGCTTCATGTAACCTGAACGTTTTTGTTCTTCGTCAGCTTTATCTTCTGGCAGACGATGTTCAACAACACCTAATATTGCACCCGGTTTTAACGCTTTATTAAACGCTTTGAACGCGCTTAATACGGTTTCATCGCCGTTCTTCATGTACCAGTTATGGACATTGCGAAATGTTAAGACTAAATCTGCACTTTCAGCAGGGGCGATGTCTAGGTGTGATGGAGGAGCGAACTCGGTTAACAACGTTTTGGTAAAACGGCTATCTTTCGCTATTTTTTCTTGAAAACTCGCCAATGAGCGTTGGTAATAGCCCACGTCTGAGTCTTTCGGGAAATGCGCCGCGTAGTACTGTCCGTGTTCTTTTAATGTCGGTGCCAATATTTCGCTATACCAGCCACCTCCTGGTGCAATTTCAACAACCGTTTGTGATGGTTTGAAACCAAAGAATTCAAGTGTTTCTAGAGGATGTCTGAATTCATCACGCGCACGACTTTTCTCGCTACGAGCTGTATCTTGGATTGCACTGGTTAATGTGGTGTCTGAGCTTTGTGCAAGAGCGGTGCTATTGAGTGCGCCAATAACTCCTATTACAGCAAGCGTTTTGAATGCGAATTTCATGGGAAGTCCTTCCTAGTTATGATTGTCTTTTGAGCAGCATACTGGAATTAGTCACAAACAAAAAGCGCGAAACGTTAAGTTTCGCGCTTGACTGATTAATGGCGGAAATGGCGCATTCCCGTGAAAATCATCGCCATGCCTGCTTCGTCAGCAGCAGCAATCACTTCTTCATCACGCATTGAACCACCAGGTTGGATAACGGCAGTAATACCAGCCGCGGCCGCTGCGTCAATGCCATCACGGAATGGGAAGAACGCATCCGATGCCATGACTGAACCAACCACTTCTAGGTTTTCATCAGCCGCTTTAATACCTGCGATTTTCGCTGAATAAACGCGGCTCATTTGACCCGCTCCAACGCCAATTGTCATGCCATCACGAGCGTACACAATTGCGTTTGATTTAACGAACTTAGCCACTTTCCAGCAGAACATCAGATCCTTAAGCTCTTGCTCAGTTGGTTGGCGTTTAGACACGACTTTAAGGTCATCAAACGTCACCATACCTTGGTCACGATCTTGGACTAAAATACCGCCGTTAACGCGTTTGATGTCAACGCCTGTGGTTTTCTTCGACCAGTCACCACACTCAAGTAAACGTACGTTTTGCTTTGCTGCAACGATTTGTGCTGCAGCTTCAGAGATTTTTGGTGCAATGATCACTTCTACGAATTGACGAGAGATAATCGCTTCAGCAGTATCAACATCAAGCTCACGGTTGAATGCAATAATGCCACCAAAGGCAGACGTTGGGTCTGTTTTGTATGCACGGTCGTAGGCGCTAAGAATGTCTTTATCAACAGCAACACCACAAGGGTTGGCGTGTTTAACGATAACACAAGCCGGTTCCGCGAATTCTTTTACGCATTCAAGTGCCGCATCCGTATCCGCAATATTGTTGTAAGAAAGTGCCTTGCCTTGAAGTTGTTTAGCTGTCGCAACAGACGCTTCTTCAATATTGTTTTCGACATAAAAAGCGGCATCTTGGTGTGAGTTTTCACCGTAGCGCATATCTTGCTTTTTAGTGAATTGGAAATTGATCGTACGTGGGAATTTGGTGTTTTCTTCTGACTCAGGGGTATAGTCAGGCACCATTTTACCAAAGTAATTCGCAATCATGCCGTCATACTGAGCCGTATGTTCGAACGCAGCAATGGCTAAATCGAAACGCGTTTTAAACGTCGTAGAACCATTATTTTCTGCCATTTCTTCCAACACACGATTGTAATCTGCTGCATTGACCACAATGGTGACGTCTTTATGGTTTTTAGCGGCTGCACGGACCATTGTTGGACCACCAATGTCGATGTTTTCAATCGCATCTTCTAAAGCGCAGTTTGGGTTAGCTACTGTTTGAGCGAATGGGTAAAGGTTTACTACCACCATGTCGATAGCAGAAATGTTGTTTTCTGCCATAACACTTTCATCTATACCTCGACGGCCTAAAATGCCGCCATGTACTTTCGGGTGAAGCGTTTTTACACGACCATCCATAATTTCAGGGTGACCAGTATAGTCAGATACTTCAGTAACGGTGATGCCGTTATCTGCCAAAAGTTTGCAAGTACCGCCTGTAGAAAGTAGTTCTACACCTTGTGCTGCAAGGGCACGAGCGAATTCAACGATACCGGTTTTATCAGACACGCTTAACAACGCGCGACGAATTGGACGATGTATATCCATGATGGTTACGATTTCCTCAATAACAAATTGTAGGGGCTAGCTTAGAAAGGCGTATTTTAGCCCAATTTGACTTGAAAAACGATGTTTTCAGGCGGCGCCCGCCTATCTATATTAAGATGAAAGCATTGCACGTGTATCAAGGCCTATGATTTGGAAGAGTGGGCGGGATTTAGCCAAACGGCTTAAAGTAGAGGACATGCTTGTTTTGTCGATGTGACAACGACTCAGAGCGGTATTTAATATATTGAAATAAATAACAATCACAATACAAAGGGGTGAACTTAGCGTCTGCGCAAAGATGTAATACACAAAGCTAGAGCTAGACAGGGCGTTTTGACAACGCTTTAACGTGAATATTTTTCAGGATAAATAAACAACAAAAGCACCCGAAGGTGCTTTTGTTATAAAGTCTTTGTGAACAAATTAGTTCATGCCGTACTTTTTCAATTTTTTACGTAGAGTACCACGGTTGATACCTAGTAAGATCGCAGCGCGAGTTTGGTTACCACGAGTGTACGTCATTACTTCTTCAAGTAGTGGCGCTTCTAACTCTGAAAGAACAAGATCGTAAACGTCTTGCACATCTTGGCCGTTAAGCTGTTTCAAGTAGTGGTGAACAGCTTTTTTAACTGCATCGCGCAAAGGTTGCGGTTTCTCTTGTGACTGAACATGAGCGTTAGTGATAAATGGAGAAGTCACATTTTGTTCGAACATCGTTATCTGTCTCTTTCTTTCTCTAGTGTTTCAAAGTAATTCTCTAATGCGTTGATCTGCTCATCTGGCGTCTCAATTGCATTAAAAACTCGCCTAAATTGACCTTCATTGTCATGAGCTTGCAAATACCAAGACACATGCTTGCGTGCGATACGCGCCCCCATAGGCTCACCATAGAACTGATGGAGTTCAACTAAGTGTTCCATCAAAATACTGCGAACTTCCGAAATTGGAGGTTCAGGCAGATGTTCGCCAGTTTGCAAATAATGGCCAATCTCTCGGAAAATCCAAGGACGACCTTGGGCGGCTCGACCAATCATGATGGCATCTGCGCCCGTATACTCCAGCACCTGCTTAGCTTTTTCTGGCGACGTAATGTCACCATTTGCGACCACAGGCAACGACACACTTTGCTTTACAGCTCGGATAGTGTCGTATTCGGCTTCGCCTTTATACATACACGCACGCGTGCGTCCGTGTAGGGCTAAAGAAACGATACCGTTCCGTTCTGCAATTTTAGCAATCTCAATTGCATTACGATTTTCAGGATCCCAACCTGTTCGAAACTTCAACGTTACTGGCACATCAACCGCACCAACCACAGATTGAATAATTTCTTCTACAAGCTCAGGAAACTGCAGCAATGCAGAGCCTGCTAAACGTTTATTCACTTTCTTAGCAGGGCAACCCATATTGATATCAATAATTTGTGCCCCGTTTTCGACGTTGAACTGTGCTGCCTGTGCCATCCAATCAGGATCGGCTCCGGCAATTTGCACTGAGCGTAAGCCTGACTCGTCGAGATGTACCATACGGTTTCTTGACTTGTCCGTGCTCCATACTTGCGGGTTCGAAGACATCATCTCCGAGACTGCAAGACCAGCTCCTAAACGCCGACAAAGTTCGCGAAATGGGCGGTCAGTAATACCTGCCATTGGCGCGACGATGAGGTTGTTTTCAAGTTGGTAAGGACCTATACGCACAATACTTCAACTAGCCTTCGTTCAAGGGGCGCTAAGTTTACGGTTTTTTTTGGAAAAATCAAAGGTTATAAATTGAACATAATTGCTTTTTTTTTGAACTTTTCGGGTTGACTTTTGGTAACAAATTACAAAGCTTGGGGATTTGTTCGAATATTAATCTTTTAGCGCGAAAAATGCGCTGAGTGGAAAAGTGTGATTTTAAAAATGACCAGTAAAAAAAGTGTAAAGCCTGTTAAATACAGGCTTTAGCTGTTACAAAGCACTAACTCTCACTTAGTCACCCACATTTCAGGAATGTGTTCATTGTCGACTAGCATATCCATGCCAATGTTTAAAGCGCGAGATTAACCTTTAAAACGACCGCTGACACGTGTCCATTCACCTTCTTGTGCGATAGGGTCTAGTTCAACAAACGGTGCATAAACATCCGCTACACTTTGTGCTTGTTCTTCTAAAATACCGGACATCGCGATACCGCCACCTGGCTTTAAGAAGCCTAGGATGATTTCATGCAGTTCTCGCAGTGGTTGAGCTAAGATATTGGCCACAACAACGTCTGCTTGGAACTCCGGTTGATCTTCGGGTAGGTAGGCTTCAATTTGGTCTGCTACGCCATTTCGAGCTGCGTTGTCGTAAGTTGCGGCAATAGCTTGTGGATCGATATCTATACCAATAACCCGTGCAGCACCTAATTTAAGTGCAGCAATACCCAAAATCCCAGAGCCACAGCCAAAATCTACGACGGTTTTGCCAGTTAAATCTTGTGCGTCTAACCATTTTAAACAAAGCGCAGTCGTCGCGTGAGTGCCTGTTCCAAACGCAAGGCCTGGATCGAGCAATACGTTTACTGCGGTAGGATCAGGGATCTCACGCCAACTTGGACAGATCCATAAACGCTCACCGAATTGGATAGGGTGGAAGTTATCCATCCATTCGCGTTCCCAATCTTTGTCTTCGAGTTGTTCAACTTTATAGTTCAGCGGTTCTGCACATTGCTCAGTAAGATAGGCAACCACTGCATCCATATCATGAGTTGCTTCGTACAGGCCGACAACAATCGTTTCAGGCCATAAGATTTTCTCACCCGGCTTAGGTTCGTAAATTGGATTGTTACTGCCATCTAGAAAGGTTACGCAGGGACATTCTGCTTCAACTAGTAAATCACTGATTTGATCGGCGGTGTCTCTTGTTGCATTGATACGTATTTGGATCCAAGCCATGTTTATACCCACTTGAATTTGGTTATCTGGATTGAAAAGAGGCCGCTTGATGCGGCCTCTTTATGATTTGATTAAGACTTGATGTCTAGGAAGCTTTTCAACAAGTCAGAGCGAGAAGGGTGACGAAGCTTGCGAAGTGCTTTTGCTTCGATTTGACGAATACGCTCACGCGTTACGTCGAATTGCTTACCTACTTCTTCAAGCGTGTGGTCTGTGTTCATATCAATACCAAAACGCATACGAAGTACTTTCGCTTCTCTTGCTGTTAGACCTGCTAACACTTCATTCGTCGCAGCTCGAAGACTTTCCATCGTTGCAGAGTCAATTGGTGACTCGATGGTTGTGTCCTCAATGAAATCACCTAAGTGCGAATCTTCATCGTCACCGATAGGTGTTTCCATTGAAATAGGCTCTTTAGCGATCTTCAATACCTTACGGATTTTGTCTTCCGGCATTGCCATGCGCTCAGCTAACTCTTCAGGGCTTGGCTCACGACCCATCTCTTGAAGCATTTGACGAGAAATACGGTTTAGTTTGTTGATCGTCTCGATCATATGCACTGGAATACGGATTGTACGAGCTTGGTCCGCGATTGAACGCGTAATCGCTTGACGGATCCACCATGTTGCATAAGTTGAGAATTTATAACCACGACGGTATTCAAACTTATCTACCGCTTTCATCAGACCGATATTACCTTCTTGAATAAGATCCAAGAATTGTAAACCACGGTTGGTGTATTTCTTTGCAATTGAAATTACAAGACGTAAGTTAGCTTCAACCATTTCCTTTTTAGCACGGCGCGCTTTCGCTTCACCGATACTCATACGGCGGTTGATGTCTTTAATACGCTCAACAGTTAAACCCGTGCTTTCTTCAATAGCTTTTAATTTGTTAACGCAACGCTCGATTTCAGGACGAACTTCTTCCAATTTCGCAGAGTGCTTTTCACCCGCAGCAATTTCTGCGTCGATCCAAGACATGTCTGTTTCATTGTTCGCAAAATGCTTCACAAATGTTTTCTTGGGTACTTTAGCAACCTGAACCGCTTGCTTCATGATGATACGTTCTTGAACGCGAACTTTATCCATCATTGAGCGCATATTGTTAACCATACGGTCAAACTGTTTAGGTACTAGTTTGAACATACGGAACAATTCGCCGATTTCTTGAATCGCCGTTTGTGCGTCTGGGTGTGAACGGCCTTTTTGCTCGAAGACATCGCGTGCTTTATTGTATAAAACACGAAGTTGTTCGAAGTGCTCGCGTGCTACTTCTGGATCAGGACCTGAATCGCCATCATCGCTATCGTCGTCGCTGTCTTCATCGCTGTCATCGTCTTCGTCGTCTAAGTCTTCATCGCTTAGCTCAGAACCAACGTGAGTTGCTGAAATAGGGAAACCATCGTCTTCTTCAAGGGCATTTGGATCATAAAAACCAGAAACAATGTCGCTCAAGCGAATTTCTTCTGCTTCAAACTTGTCCCATTGCTCGAGAAGTTCAGCGATTGCTTCAGGGTATTCTGCAACGCTCAATTGAACTTGGTTAATACCTTCTTCGATACGTTTTGCGATTAGGATTTCGCCTTCACGTGTCAAAAGTTCAACAGTACCCATTTCGCGCATATACATACGCACGGGGTCAGTTGTACGGCCAATCTCTTTTTCAACTGTTGCGAGCGCAGCCGCAGCAGCTTCAGCAGCATCATCGTCAGTCGTTGTCTCTTGCATCATTAGTTCATCGGCATCTGGTGCGTTTTCAGCAACAGTAATACCCATGTCATTGATCATACTAATGATGTCTTCTACTTGATCTGAGTCTATGATGTCTTGTGGAAGGTGATCATTGACTTCTGCAAAAGTTAAGTAACCTTGCTCTTTACCTTTCTGAATCAGAAGTTTAAGTTGTGACTGAGGAGATTGATCCATAGAGAAATATGCTTCCACTCTGATAAGTTGTTTACAACAAGGCGCCCCCGAGGTTTGTAACTCAAATGAAGACGCAGTGAATAGAGTATATTAGCAGCAAAAATCAATTTTGACTAGAACTTCGTCGCTTTAAGGCAATAGTTAATAGTGCCACTTCGTGTCGTTCTTCGCTACTAAGACCCTCAGTTTTGTCCTTCATTAATAGGGTCTCATGTCGCAAATTTAAACACTGATCTTCGATAAATTGAAAAGTTTGTTGGAATTGCTTAATTAGTGCTTCTTCTTTGATGTTATGTGGCCAAGATGCGAGCTTTTTGAGGATGTCATACTCTTTTGTGTCTCGAAAGGCTTCAAAAAGTTGCGCCGTCGAATAATTCGGGTTTTCTAAACACAATTGTTGCACTCGCAAAAATAACTCAATACCAGGAATGCCCATTTCAGCGAGCTCAGGTAAATAATCCACTTCCTTTGCAAGAACAGGATGTTGCACTAGTAGGCCGATAGCTTGGCGCATTGGTGTGACTTTGAATTTGCGTTCAATTGATTGCTGCTGTTTTGGGGTCGTGAGTTTTTTGGAAAGCTGCTCACGAGTCTTACCAATAAAACGAGCGAGTAAGTCGAGTAAAGTGTCTTGATAAAAATCACTGGGTACTTTATCGATAAGAGGGAGTGCGTCCGACATGAGCTTAGATTTGCCTGCATCACTTGTCATATCTACCTGCGAGGTCAGCTTCTGATACAGTACGTTACTGTAGTCTTCCGCATTTTTCAGCCGCTCTTCGAATGCTTCTTTGCCTTCTTTTTGCACGAGTGAATCAGGGTCTTCACCATCTGGAAGAAACACAAATTGGAGCGCCTTACCATGACTTAGATAAGGAAGAGCGTGTTCGAGCGCACGCCATGCTGCATCACGACCTGCACGGTCGCCATCATAACAACAAATTACTTTGTCCGTGGTGCGAAATAAGGTTTGCATATGTTCTGCCGTCGTTGCTGTACCTAGGGCAGCCACTGCATAGTCAATGCCTTTTTCAGCTAACGCGACAACATCCATATAGCCTTCAACAATTAAAACCTGAGCGAGTTTGTTGTGCGCTTGTTTTGCCTCATAGAGTCCATACAGTTCGAACCCTTTGTGGAAAATACGTGTTTCTGGCGAGTTAAGGTATTTAGGACCTTGATCGGCACTCATTACGCGACCACCAAACGCAATGACGCGCCCCCGTTTGTCACGGATGGGGAACATAAGACGGTCACGGAAAAAGTCGAATCGACGCAATTGCTGGTTTTCAGTAGCCAGTTTCAGATCGACAAGCTGTTGCTGCAATTCTTTGCTTTTACCTAAATACTTATAAAGCGAGTCCCACTCAGCAGGCGCATAGCCAATTTGAAAGCGTTTCGCGGTTTCACCCGATATGCCCCGACGCTTAACATATTCAATGACCTCAGCTGATTTTTCGTGTTGTTTAAGCTGATGTTGATAAAATACTGCAGTTTGTTGCATCAGTTCATAATCAGAACGACGTTCTGCTTGTGTGCGTTGCGGCGCACCTGATCCTTGTTCTCTTGGCACGTCTAGATTTAGAGTGGCAGCGAGTTCTTCAATTGCATCGACAAATTCTAACTTGTCGTATTCCATTACAAAGGAAATAGCGTTGCCGTTCGCACCGCAGCCGAAGCAGTGGTAAAACTGTTTGTCACGAGAAACTGTAAAAGAAGGGGATTTTTCATTGTGGAAAGGACAACAGGCTTGGTAATCTTTGCCGGCTTTTTTAAGTCCAATGCGACCATCAATGAGATCGACAATATCGACTCGAGCAAGTAAATCATCAATAAACTGTCTAGGGATCTTACCTGCCATCTTGAGACTATTCCTCACTCAAAAAGTTAACTCGCGTGAATTTCACCACACTATCCATGAGATTGCACCCTTTAGAAAAGAAAAAACCGAGCATAGTGCTCGGTCTTCATATTCGCTTGGGCAGGAAGTCTTTATGCTGTTAGCTTTTGCTTAATTAGAGCAGAAACTACAGCCATATCAGCTCGGCCTTCGGCTTTGCTTTTAATAACTCCCATTACTTTACCCATGTCTTGCATACCTGATGCACCAAGCTCAACAATCGTGCTTTCGACAAGCGCGGCTACTTCAGCTTCTGTAAGAGGTTGTGGCAAGAATGTTTCAAGCGCTTCGATTTCACTTGCTTCTTTATCAGCTAAATCGTCACGGCCTGCGTCCTTAAACTGAGTGTAAGAATCGCGACGCTGCTTTACCAGCTTTACGATAACGGCAGTAACAACGGCATCGTCTATCGTAATTTGTTCGTCAATTTCACGCTGCTTAACAGCAGCAAGTACTGAACGAATCGCGCCAAGACGAATTTTGTCTTTGGCTTTCATGGCGTCTTTTTGGGCTGACTTTAACTGTTCTTGAAGGCTCATTGAAACCAAACCAAACTCGACTAGTAAAGTTTAACGCGACGTGCGTTTTCGCGAGAAAGCTTTTTCATGTGACGCTTAACTGCAGCAGCTTTCTTACGCTTACGCTCAGTTGTTGGCTTCTCATAGTGTTCGCGGCTACGAACTTCAGCAAGGATACCTGCTTTTTCACATGAACGCTTAAAACGACGTAATGCAACGTCAAACGGCTCGTTTTCTCTTACTTTAATAACTGGCATTAAAAATTCACCTACCTAATTAATGAGCTTTCGCTCAGGCTGATCATCAAATGATCATATGGTTCAAAAATGGTGCGGTATTGTAATCCGACACTACAGCACTTGTAAAGCTTAAATTATAGCTAATAATTTGAGTTCAGAAAACTAGGTAATTACTCTCGTAAAAACAGGCGATAGGCCACTTGGCCCGCCTTTTTTCTTTATAAAGTCGCCAGTTTTCGGGCACATTTAACTCTAGTTCTTGCTCAACTTCAATATAGATGATGGCTTCTTTAGCAAGCCAACCATTAGTCTCTAGTTGTGTACAAATTGTCGCCGCTAGTGCTTTTCGAAAAGGAGGGTCAACAAACACTAAGTCATATTGTTGGGTCGCTTGAGTTTGCGTTGTGGTGAGTACATCTGATTGAATAACGCGTGCATTGGTCGTTTTTATTGCCGCCATGTTCGCTTCTATTTGCTGTGCAGCGCTTTTGTCTCGCTCAATAAAGGTGACTGTTGCAGCAAACCGCGATAATGCCTCAAAACCAAGGCCACCAGAACCGGCAAAGCAATCCAGTACAGTTGCATCACGAATGTCTTGCATCAACCAGTTGAACAAGGTTTCTTTCACACGATCTGTTGTGGGTCTTAACCCCTCAACGTCTTTGACCGGTAGTTTTCGGCCGCGATACTTGCCACCAATGATGCGGATAAACCCATTTTTTGAGCTGGCCGAAGGCGTATTTTTTCTCATGTTATTCTCATCAGATTTTACAGTGCAAGGCGAAACACAGGCGTTGTTCAAGGCATTGATAAAATGATGAACGAACCGCTTACCGTCATTTTTAAGCAAGTTAAAGCATGATACACTCTTAACCAAATGTATTTTACGCGTTTTGCTTTATGTATTACCTCCAACTTATATAAAGCAAAGTAGTTGGAGAGGATCTGTCGGTGGTGTTATCGATGATGCACTAATACGACAAATTGATTCTTTTCAGTTTACCAGATTTCACTATGCGGTAATTAAGGTTTATGGGAAAAACGAATAAAATTTTATCTTGGTTTGGTTTTGGCAAAAAAGCAGAGCAAGAAAAGGCGGCACTTGTAGAAGCAGAGCGTCAAGCAGCGGAAGAAGCGGCGCGTGTAGAAGCAGAACGTCAAGCAGCGGAAGAGACCGCGCGTTTAGAAGCTGAGCGTCAGGCAGCAGAAGAGGCGGCGCGTGTAGAAGCAGAACGTCACGCCGCGGAAGAGACCGCACGTTTAGAAGCCGAGCGTCAGGCTGCGGAAGAGACCGCGCGTTTAGAAGCCGAGCGTCAAGCCGCAGAAGAGGCCGCGCGCGTAGAAGCCGAGCGTCAGGCAGCGGAAGAAGCTGCGCGTATAGAAGCTGAGCGTCAAGCTGCGGAAGAAGCGGCGCGTTTAGAAGCAGAACGTCAAGCAGCGGAAGAGACCGCGCGTATAGAAGCCGAGCGTCAAGCCGAGGAAGAAGCTGCGCGTGTAGAAGCAGAACGTCAAGCAGTGGAAGAGGCCGCGCGTGTAGAAGCAGAGCGTCAAGCTGCGGAAGAGGTGGCGCGTGTAGAAGCTGAGCGTCAAGCCGCGGAAGAAGCGGCGCGTTTAGAAGCAGAACGTCAAGCAGCGGAAGAGACCGCGCGTGTAGAAGCAGAGCGTCAAGCCGCGGAAGAGGCGGCGTGTGTAGAAGCAGAACGTCAAGCAGTGGAAGAGGCCGCGCGTGTAGCAGCAGAACGTCAAGCCGCGGAAGAAGCTGCGCGTATAGAAGCTGAGCGTCAGGCAGCGGAAGAGACCGCGCGTTTAGAAGCTGAGCGTCAAGCAGCGGAAGAAGCTGCGCGTTTAGAAGCTGAGCGTCAGGCAGCGGAAGAGGCCGCGCGCGTAGAAGCTGAGCGTCAAGCCGCGGAAGAGGCCGTGCGTGTAGAAGCTGAGCGTCAAGCCGCAGAAGAAGCGGCGCGTATAGAAGCTGAGCGTCAGGCAGCGGAAGAAGCTGCGCGTCTAGAAGCAGAGCGTCAAGCCGCGGAAGAAGCTGCGCGTGTAGAAGCCGAGCGTCAAGCAGCGGAAGAGACCGCGCGTTTAGAAGCTGAGCGTCAAGCCGCGGAAGAGACCGCGCGTGTAGAAGCAGAGCGTCAAGCAGCGGAAGAGGCGGCGCGTTTAGAAACTGAGCGTCAAGCCGCGGAAGAAGCCGCGCGTGTAGAAGCAGAACGCCAAGCCGCAGAAGAAGCGGCGCGTGTAGAAGCCGAGCGTCAAGCAGCGGAAGAAGCTACGCGTGTAGAAGCCGAGCGTCAAGCCGCGGAAAAAGCGGCGCGTTTAGAAGCAGAACGTCAAGCAGCGGAAGAGGCGGCGCGTTTAGAAACTGAGCGTCAAGCCGCGGAAGAAGCGGCGCGTGTAGAAGCCGAGCGTCAAGCAACAGAAGCAACACAGCCAAAGAAAGGTTTTTTCACACGTCTGAAAGAGAGTCTGGTAAAAACAAAGGTTAATATCGGGTCGGGGTTTGCGTCTTTATTTAAGGGCAAGAAAATCGATGATGAGTTATTTGAAGAACTCGAAACTCAACTTTTGACGGCAGACCTTGGGGTAGATACAACGATGAAGTTGATTGATACCCTAACTGACGTTGCTGATCGTAAACAGCTAAAAGATGGTGATGCGCTTTACGAGTTACTTAAACAAGAAATGGCTAATATGTTGAAGTCTGCAGAGCAGCCTTTGGTCATTCCTGACACCAAAAAACCATTTGTTATTTTAATGGTTGGCGTAAACGGGGTTGGTAAAACAACGACGATTGGTAAACTGGCTAAGCAATTCCAAGAACAGGGCAAGAGTGTCATGTTGGCAGCGGGTGATACCTTCCGTGCGGCAGCTGTTGAACAGTTACAAGTTTGGGGTGAGCGTAATAACATTCATGTCGTCGCCCAGCATACGGGGGCTGACAGCGCTTCAGTGGTTTTTGATGCATTCCAAGCTGCGCAAGCGCGCAACATTGATGTTTTAATTGCTGACACGGCTGGTCGTTTGCAAAACAAAGATAACCTAATGCAAGAGCTCGAGAAAATTGCTCGAGTGATGAAAAAGATTGACCCTGAGGCTCCACATGAAGTCATGTTAACGATCGATGCTGGAACAGGCCAAAATGCAATTAGCCAGGTTAACCTCTTTAATAAAGCCGTTGGTTTAACCGGTATTACGTTGACGAAGCTTGACGGCACAGCGAAAGGGGGAGTTATTTTTGCAGTCGCAGATAAATTCCAGATCCCTATTCGTTATATCGGTGTCGGTGAGGGCATTGATGACTTGCGAGCATTCAATAGTCACGATTTTATTGAAGCATTGTTCAGTCAAGAAGATTAGAAAACAACACTCAAAGAGGCCTCATTGGCCTCTTGCCATAACAGCCTTTAAATTGGGGATTGATAAGGGCGCTTTGAGCGAATGTCAAAACGTTCGACTTGGTTAACAGTTGAAGGGAATTAGAAGAATAAGGCGAGAGGATGATTAAGTTTCAACAGGTAAGTAAGACCTTTCCCGGCGGACACAAAGCGCTGCAAAAGGTGAGCTTTGAATTAGCCAAAGGCGAGTTGGCGTTTTTGACGGGTCACAGTGGAGCGGGGAAAAGCACCTTGCTCAAACTCATCAGTGTGATGGAACGCCCTTCAGCGGGTCAGGTATATATTAATGGTGTTGATCTCAACTCGATTAGTAATAAGGACATTCCGTACGTTCGACGTGATATTGGTATTATCTTTCAAAACCATCGTTTGCTTGACCGTTACACTGTGTTTGACAACGTTGCGTTGCCACTGATTATTGAAGGTGCGCATCATGGTGACGTCACTAAACGTGTTCACGCAGCTTTAGATAAAGTGGGATTACTCGATAAAGTGAAGTGTTACCCTCAAACGTTATCAGGTGGTGAGCAGCAACGAGTTGGCATTGCGCGAGCAATTGTCACATCGCCACCTTTACTGCTTGCAGACGAGCCCACCGGGAACTTAGATCCTGAATTGTCCATGGAAATCTTGAATCTGTTTGAAGAGTTTAACAGCCATGGTACGTCTGTGCTTATCGCAACACATGATTTAGGTCTTATCGCGCGTATGAAATATCGTTCATTGACGTTATCGCATGGTCGCCTGCTTCAAGACCCGTTAGCGGAGGCATTACAATGAGTCTATTGTTTAAGGGGCGACAAGCCTCCTACGAACGAAAGCGCAGTTCCATTATCGCCCGTGTTTATTTCTTTATTTTGATGATTATTCGTCAAGGCGTGCAAAGTTTAGGTGAAATGTGGCGAACACCTTTAGCATCCATCATGACAATTTGTGTATTGGGGCTAAGTTTAACTCTACCGTCGACCTTGTACTTAATTGTTAAAAATGTACAACAGGTAAGAAGCGGCTTCCAAGATGCAGCGGAAATCTCACTGTTTGTTAAACAGGAAATGAATGAACAGCAAACGCAATCGCTTGTGAAAAGGTTAGCTCTCTATCCTGAAATTGAAAAAGTAACCTTTATCAGTAAAACGCAGGCACTAGATGAATTCAAAAGTTTGTCTGGGTTCGGTAATGCTTTGGATTATTTAGATGAAAATCCCTTGCCAGAAGTCGTTTTAGTCACGCCGACAAGCCGTCATCGTAATGCGGATGCCGCGAAAGCGCTGTTGGAAAAATTGACTACAGAACGTGAAGTGGAATTTGGTAAGTTAGATATTGAATGGCTTGAGCGATTGAATGCCTTACTCAGTTTGCTACGAGAAAGCGTCATCACGATAGCTATATTGTTGCTGACTTCGGTAACTCTCATTATCGGTAATACAATTCGCTTATCTATCATGGACAAGAAAGCTGAGATTCAGGTGATGAAACTTGTGGGTGCTACGAATAGTTTTATACACACGCCTTTTTTGTGGACGGGGATTTGGTATGGTGTGATAGGTGGTTTTATCGCGTTTATTTGTTTGACTTTGATGATGTGGTGGCTTGAATCCGCAGTACATCGTGTTGCAGGGGTGTATCAAACAGATTTTGTGATGACAGGCTTAAGTGGAAGCGAATTCGGTATTCTGCTGTCAATGGCCATCGGACTTGGATTCTTTGGTTCATTCCTTTCTGTGAATCGCTATATAAAAGAAATAGAGCCAGATAAAGTCTAACTCAACGATACCGCAAGCATAGGGCAGTAAAATGGCTAGTTGGATTGTTAGCACTGCCCTTCACTAAGTCATTTGAAATAAAAGAGTGCTAAATCGACGTTCATGACTATGATTCTAGGGCGTTAGTTGCTTTAGCTTTAAAAGCGGCACTCCGTCTAAGGTAAAAATCTCAATTACATATAAATTGCTAAAAACTCAAACGGTTGCGTACTGCTGTTGTGTTTTGTGCAGTATTTTAAGTGGTATATTTAGCACTTTTCAGCGTAAGTTCAGACTCTCTTTAGCACTCTCCAGTCTCATAACTGTCACATTATTGTCTTAAACTGAATGCTGTATTAATGTTTTTTCTTATTATTTATCAGTGGTTTGTAACTTGTTACATCTAAGGGTAAAAAAAACTTGCATAGCACAGCGATCCACGTTATAAATTGTTTTAGCACTCTCAAGGGGAGAGTGCTAAAGTTTAACGTGAAATTTGTCACTGAGGTGAAAAATGGGTAACGATTTATATGCAATGGCACTTACAACTGGAC
This sequence comes from Pseudoalteromonas xiamenensis, assembly GCF_030994125.1. Classification (NCBI taxonomy): domain Bacteria; kingdom Pseudomonadati; phylum Pseudomonadota; class Gammaproteobacteria; order Alteromonadales; family Pseudoalteromonadaceae; genus Pseudoalteromonas; species Pseudoalteromonas xiamenensis. The sequence continues at coordinate 2,773,327 of NZ_CP099917.1, forward strand.
AGCAAAGCGCGAGTTTAGAAGGCTACGTACATGCGGTTAGCACTATTCCTATGCTCGATGCTGAAAAAGAGAAAGCGCTAGCCACTCGCCTTCACGAAGAAGGGGATCTGGATGCAGCTAAACAGCTTATCATGTCTCATCTCAGATTTGTGGTGCATATCGCCAAAAGCTATTCTGGCTACGGCCTGCCGCAAGCTGACTTAATTCAAGAAGGTAACATCGGTCTAATGAAAGCAGTGAAACGCTTCAACCCAGAAGTCGGTGTTCGCTTGGTTTCATTCGCGGTACATTGGATTAAAGCTGAAATCCATGAGTACGTATTGAAAAATTGGCGCATCGTTAAAGTTGCTACAACCAAAGCGCAGCGTAAATTGTTCTTCAACTTACGTAAAAACAAAAAGCGTTTAGGTTGGTTCAACCAAGAAGAAGTTACAACCGTTGCTAATGAACTCGGTGTGAGTGAGCGCGAAGTACGTGAAATGGAATCGCGCATGAGTGGTCAGGACATGGGGTTTGATCTTACGTCTGATGAAGATGAAGGCAGCTCAACAAGTGGTGCATTCTCTCCTGTACAATACCTTACTGATGGTAACGGTGATTTAGCCGATGCAGTAGAAGAAGAGCAATGGCAAGAGCAGTCTCACAACCGTTTGTTCTCTGCACTTAAAACACTTGATGAACGTTCGCAAGACATTATTGCGGCGCGTTGGTTAGATGATAACAAAGCGACACTACAAGAACTTGCAGAGAAATATCAAGTTTCGGCTGAACGAGTCCGCCAGCTAGAGAAAACCGCGATGAAAAAGTTACAGCAAGCAATGGTGTAACAACCATTTAGCGGAATTCGCATCGTATTAATACAAAAAAGCCCAATCAATGATTGGGCTTTTTTGTGTCTAATGCTGCGGTTTTTCAGCTCGACTCTCGACTGTTTTCGACTTTAACGGTCGCGATGAACAGCAATGTTTGCGAGAGAAATTAGCGCCTCTTTGTATGGCGATGCATCTAACACACTTAGGCAAGCAATTGCCTTGTCAGCCTCTTGCTGAGCCTTCTCCATAGTAAATTCGAGCGCTTTTGTCTGAGACAGTGTCTCTAGGATCTCATCAATATAATCTAAACCATCAGCGTGTTCGATGGCATGACGGATTTGCGCGACTTGTGCCTCATTACCATGTTTCATCGCATATAGAAGCGGCAACGTTGGTTTACCTTCAGCTAAGTCATCACCGACGTTTTTACCCATCGCCTTTGCATCTGCGCTGTAATCCAGCACGTCGTCAACAAGTTGGAATGCTGTGCCCAGATGCATGCCATACAATTTCATGGCCTCTTGGCACTGTGCATCTTTATCTAAAATGATAGCAGGCAATAAAGTTGCAGCTTCAAAGAGTTTTGCTGTCTTACTGTAAATAACCTGCATGTAGCTGGCTTCAGTAGTATCCGGGTCATTGCAATTCATTAGCTGTAGTACTTCGCCTTCAGCGATAATATTTGTAGCGTCAGCTAAAATACGCATGACTTCCATGTTATTCAGACCAACCATTAATTGGAAAGAACGAGTATAAATAAAGTCGCCCACTAGAACACTTGCCGCGTTACCAAACTCCGCATTTGCAGTTGGCTCACCTCGACGAAGTAACGATTCATCAACGACATCGTCATGCAAAAGAGTTGCTGTGTGAATGAATTCAATAATGGTTGCGAGTGTTACGTGCTTCTCACCTTCATAACCTAGCGCTTTAGCAGCTAAAAGTGCGAGCATTGGGCGTACGCGTTTGCCACCACTATTTATGATGTACAAACCAAGTTGGCTGACTAATGCCACATCGGAGCGCATTTGCGCATGGATTAATTGATCGACGCTTTTCATATCGTTATTTATTAGCGTCTGGATAGCTTTAATATCCATTTCTTTCCAAGCCATGTGAGTGAGATAAACGCCGCGATTGTACTACAAAAATTACATTGTCTCGAGATTTTGTAGGGTTGGAGTAAAAAAAGCATGAAGACGATCTTTTTTGCTTAATTCCTAAGCAGAAATGGACCTCATATAGGCAATTTTACAAATGTGACAATTCGATGTAAAAAGCGCTTGGCATAAGGCGAAAAATCGCTACAATAGCAAAAAAAATTTATCCGCCCTCACTCGAATTATTTTTTATTCGTTTTTTGTCCAAAATGGACTTGCGCATAGGGTCGCGTTAGCGTAAACTTCGCGCCCTATTGAAGAATATTTAGTTGCGTCGATTTGAGGGCGCACAGACGGAGTTAATTATGTACGCGGTTTTCCAAAGTGGTGGTAAACAGCACCGTGTGACTGAAGGTCAAACAATTCGTCTAGAGAAGCTAGACGTTGAGACTGGTGCGGCAGTTGAATTCGATTCAGTACTTCTAATTGCTGATGGCGAAAAAATCGAGATCGGTGCACCGTTCGTTAACGGTGGCAAAGTGACAGCTGAGGTTGTTTCACACGGTCGTGGTGAGAAAATTAAGATCGTTAAATTTAGACGTCGTAAGCATTCTCGCAAGCAAATGGGCCACCGTCAGTGGTTCACTGAAGTTAAAATCACTGGCATTAGCGCTTAATATTTAGAGGTACAGAAAGATGGCACATAAAAAGGCAGCTGGTAGTACTCGTAACGGTCGTGATTCAGAAAGCAAACGCTTAGGTGTTAAGCGTTTCGGTGGCGAATCAGTATTAGCGGGTAACATTATCGTTCGTCAACGTGGTACTAAATTCCACGCTGGTACTAACGCTTCAATCGGTCGTGACCACACTATCTTCGCAACTGCAGATGGCAAAGTTGTGTTTGAGCAAAAAGGTCCGCTTAACCGTAAATACGTTAGCATCGTTGCTGAGTAATCGGTAAAGAATTAGAAAAACCCCGCTTAGGCGGGGTTTTTTGTTTTTATGGGGTAGTAAGGTCCATTCCAAAAGATAACTCCTGTTGTTCAGTGGATTGGCAAATATCGAAAGCGATGTTTGTGCTTAGGGCAATTGGCACTGTCATGAATAAGCATGTCAGCTGCGAATATTGAGCAAATTCGCATTATGTCTCGGTGCAATCCCCAAATCATTGTTATAATACCCCAATATTAGTACCAAACTTTGTTTGGTCTGAAACCTCAAGCGAGTCAAAAGAGAGTAAGCATGAAGTTTGTCGATGAAGTTGAAATTCGTGTAGAAGCCGGTGATGGCGGCAATGGTGTCGTATCATTCCGACGCGAGAAATTCGTTCCGGATGGCGGTCCTGATGGTGGTGACGGCGGTGATGGCGGTAGCGTATTTTTGCAAGCCGACGAAAACCTGAATACTCTAATTGACTACCAGTTTGAGCGTTTTCATTTTGCTGAACGTGGTACAAATGGTGCGTCTCGTAACTGTACCGGTAAAAAAGGGAATGATCTTATCCTTCGTGTACCGGTTGGAACCCGTATTACCGACGTAGACACCGACGAAGTCATTGGTGACTTAACGGCGAATGGTCAAAAGCTCATTGTTGCAAAAGGCGGTTGGCATGGTTTAGGAAATACTCGTTTTAAATCGAGTACAAACCGTGCGCCTCGTCAAAAGACAATGGGTACAAAAGGCGAAGTACGTGGACTTCGTTTAGAGCTATTATTGCTTGCTGACGTAGGTTTACTTGGTTTGCCAAATGCTGGTAAATCAACGTTTATCCGTAGTGTGTCAGCAGCAAAACCAAAAGTGGCTGATTATCCATTTACAACGCTAGTACCAAATTTAGGGGTTGTTCGTGCCGATGCGAACAAATCGTTTGTGGTTGCGGATATTCCGGGCTTAATTGAAGGCGCATCAGATGGTGCAGGTCTTGGTATTCGTTTCTTAAGACACCTAGAGCGTTGTCGTGTACTACTGCACATAGTTGATGTCATGCCTGTGGATGGCAGCGATCCAGTTGAAAACGCATTTGCTATTATCAATGAATTACATCAATACAGCCCTAAATTAGCTGAAAAGCCACGCTGGTTGGTACTCAATAAAATCGATTTGTTACTTGAAGAAGAGCAAGACGAAATTTGTGGGCGCATTGCTGAAGAGCTAGGTGAAGAAACTAACGTTTACCGAATTTCTGCCGCGAATAAATTGAATACGCAACAATTGTGTTACGATATTATGGCTCTGCTAGATTCTATGCCTAGAGACAAATTTGCCGAAGAAGAAAGCTCTGAGGAAGTTGAGTTCAAGTGGGATACTTACCACAAAGAGGCGACTCGTCATAAGGGTAATGACGACGATTGGGATGATTGGGACGACGATGATTACGACGTTGAAGTCATCTACGAACGCTAAGAGAATAGGGCCTAAAAGGCCCTTTTTTATATTCAAAATTTAGAACGATAAAGAGGTCTATGTGATAATTTCAATGATTGCAGCGATGGCAAACAATCGAGTGATTGGGTTGGACAACCAAATGCCTTGGCATCTTCCTGCGGATCTCGCCCATTTTAAGCGTGTTACAATGAGTAAGCCTGTGATCATGGGACGCAAAACATTTGAATCAATAGGTCGTCCTTTGCCCGGTCGTCAGAATATCGTGATTACACGTGACGAGAATTACTGCGCCTTGGGGATTGATGTTGTGACGTCACCTGCTGCAGCAATTGAACTGGTTAAAGAAGCCGAAGAAGTCATGATTATCGGTGGTGGTCATATATACCAAACCTTTTTACCTAGTGCACAAAAGCTTTATCTCACCTTTATCGACCTTGATGTAGAGGGGGATACGCAGTTCCCGGATTACGAATCTGTCGCGAAATGGCAACAAGTTTGTACCGAAAATTATCAGTCAGATGATAAAAACCCGTATAATTATCAATTCGTAACGTTACATAAAAAACTATGAGTTGTTGCTAACATTTGCATTGAAAGCTATAATATTCGGAGTACTTCTATACGAACAAAGTATTAAAAGGGTCCTCTATGAAATTATCTACCGTGCTTGTATCAGCGTCTTTATGCCTAGCGTCTGTTACATTTTCTCACCAAGCGAAAGCAAATGATCAATTAGCATTGTCTTTGTGTGAATATGTTGCAGCAAACGACAAAGGCCGTTTGAGAGACACGTTGAAAGATGCAAAGGTAAAATTACGTGCAGTGTACGACGCAGTTGTTTGTAATGGTAACAACCTCGTTCGTCATGCTATCGCAAGCAATGCAACGGATGCTGGTGAATTTGTAGTTAAGAATCTACCAAAAAGCGCGCTAGAGGACGGTGCAGATATCGCTTGGGCTGAAGGCAATGGCCACGGTGGTTCAGCGCTTATCGCTATTATCAAAGAGCGTGCAGGCCTTTAAGCCGTAGGCTAACGAATTAACGAAAACCCGCGTCGAGCGGGTTTTTTATTTTTGAAGAAATAACCACTTACTTCCTGCTTAATGGCCTTTAAATTTAATGAGCCAATTCACTCTATCTTTCGTCCTTTTCCCATCACCTAGAGCAGATAGCCATTAGTGAAAAATAGAATTAGAGATTTTATGGCTAAAATCAAAGATTCATCAAAACGACAAAAAAATATCTTATTTCTCCCTTGAGGTTTGCAAAAATGCCCTCAATACTAATATTGAAAACAGCAAAAAAAGGGAGTCGCTATGAAAATTAATGTTTCTGGTCATCATGTAGATATCACAGACGCAATTAGAAACCATTTCGATGAGAAGTTTGCAAAGATAGCGAGTCATTATCCTTCGTTACTGACGTTGGACGTGATTGTCAGTAAAGATCACAACCATTTTTATACAGAAATAAATGCGAATTACATTGGCGTACATCTTTCAGTGAAAGGAGAAGACGAAGTGATGTACCCATCTATCGCCAACGCGGCGAAAAAATTAGATGCGGCGCTACGCCACCGTAAAGGCCAAATTAAGGCTAACAAACACGAAAAAATTACGGGCTAACCCTAAAAGTTAATTTGTTTATGTAAAGAGCCTTCGGGCTCTTTTTTCGTTAAGGGAGTATGCGGTAGACTGCAACAAATCCAGAAAAGTCGGAAAACGAGCCTTGCACGATTTTCAAGCCCTATTAAATCAAGTTGAGCAACATAGCCGTCCCTTCGTCGGAAAGGGAAAGGTAGCTGATTACATTCCTGCGTTAGCTGAAGTCAACCCGTTACAGTTTGCAATAGCGGTCGTTACAACGGATGGTCAAACTTATACTGCCGGTAACTGCGAATCTCGCTTCACGATTCAGTCTGTTTCCAAGGTCATGACCTTAACTCTGGCATTGCAGAGGTATGAAGAAGCGCTTTGGCGACGAGTAGGCAAAGAACCATCCGGTACGGCGTTCAATTCATTGACTCAGCTTGAATTTGAAAAAGGTATACCACGTAATCCGTTTATTAATGCCGGCGCGATAGTAACCTGTGATGCGCTCTACTCGCGCTTATCTGCGCCCATCCATAGTATGTTGGAAGCATTTCGAGCTCAAAGTGACAACCCTCGTGTTATCATCGATAAGAAAGTGGCTAATTCAGAGTATGAACATCGGCATCGTAATGCTGCTATGGCGCATCTTATGAAGTCATTTGGTAACTTTGATAACCAGGTTGATGATGTACTCAAAGCGTACTTTCACTATTGCGCAATTGAACTAAACGTCGTGGAGCTTGCCAAGGCGTATAGCTATTTATCAAATGCCGGTTATTGCCAGTTTTCCAATCAGCAACTCTTGACGGCTCGACAAACCAAACAATTGAATTCACTACTTTTTACAAGTGGGCTATATGACGCCGCCGGAGATTTCGCCTATAGAGTGGGCATGCCGGGCAAATCAGGTGTTTCCGGTACAATCATTGCGGTTGTGCCCGGGAAGTTTACTGTTGCTGTTTATTCGCCAGGTTTGGACAAAGTGGGTAATTCTGTCGCGGGAATAGAAGCATTAGCTAAGCTCTCAGAGATGATAGAGTTTAACGCTTTCTAATGCCCTGACTATTTTTCTACGCTAGAAGTAAAAAAGGCGCAAGATGCGCCTTTTTTGTTAGTCCCAATAAGCTTGCTCTAGCGAGTCTTCCCGTTCAGGAAGTCCGCGCGACAAACGAGGAGAGTGTTGTACAAGGACTTCATAGCTGGCACGGTTTGCGTATTTGCTGATCTGCGCAAGAGACGAATACGTAAAGGCATTTTGCTCATGCTTAGCCGAGTTTGGCACATTTAACTTGTGATAAACATTTGCTGATAAGTCATGTAACACGGCAGCAAGGGCACAGTCACCGGCACCGTTGGTGTTTTTAATCGCGTCAGGCCCACCCATGTATGGAGCCGAATGCGTGTAAACACGGATCGGATTTTCACATTCTGATTTACGCATGGCACGAGAATATTCGTAGCGGTTGAATTCAGATATTGCACCAGGAAGTAATGGATGCTCTGTCTCTCGTTTAAACGATTCTTCAACGTAACCAGCCATAAACATCCCGCGAGCACCCGCCGTACAAATGACAAGATCAACCCAATCAAGGGCTTTATCTGCGGCAAGTAGTGGATCACTAAATCCGGTGATTGCTTCACCTTCTTCTTCGTTCATCGCTAAAATATCAACGTATTTTTCTACGAACTCAGCCCACCAAGTTGGGTCTTGTTCAATTAAAAACTTAGTGCCCAGCGTCAAAACCACTGGAACACCAGCCTCATTGGCGTATTGAACGGCTTGCATTGTTGCTTCAGTCATTGTCTCATCGCCTTGTGTACGCATTAAATACGCACTGATGAGCAGAGCTGATGAATTTTGAACTAGTGCCTTATCAATAGATTCAGGGCGCAAGTAATTCATTAAGCCAGCACTTATGGCAAACGTACGTTCCCCTGTGTCATCTATTAACGTAAAACAACGGCCAATAGGGCCATCAACAGGTTGGAGGTAGTTCAAATCAACACGACTTGAAGTGTTACAAAGAAAACGATAAGCGTAGCTACCGATATTGATGTTTTCACTCATTACACCGAGTAACACTGAACGATCGTCCGCGAGTACGGAGTAGTTATGTAAGGTGTTACCAATCGTGCCACCGGCAAATTCGTATTCAACGAGCTTATCACGCTTTAAACGATCGTAGAGCGCATTGGTGATAGTGCTGTCGATAACTTGAGACATGCCTCGTTTTAATTGGAACTCGTCCAAAAAGGCTTGGTCAACTTTAGCTTCTATATCCACTACGATTTGGTCGATCCCACAAATGTAGTTGTGAGTTAATCGATCGCTCGAATGGAACTGGCTAATAAGTGGATCTTTGTCTTCCACTGGAAAATAGTGTTTATGCCTGCGGCGGCCAGGAAATTTCATCTTATGCCCGTGTGTAGTGTGTGCCAAGAATAAAAAAAGCGGCGAATTATAGCCCAAAGCATAAAAGCGAAGCCACGCCATTTTGTCTAATTTTAGCAATAATCCACATATCAGGCGGAACTTGTTATAATTGCGAGTAAAAATATCAGGAAAAAATAGCATGATGACACCCTCTGATGAGCATTGGATGCACATGGCACTCGAATTTGCAGACAAAGCTTGGCAGCAAGGTGAAATTCCAGTCGGTGCGGTCCTTGTAAAAGACAACGAGTTTGTTGCTGCGGGTTGGAATCAGTCCATTAGTTTACATGATCCTTCAGCGCATGCCGAAATGATGGCAATTCGCGAAGCAGGCAAGGTATTGGAAAACTATCGATTAGTTGACTGTACGCTGTATGTTACCCTTGAACCTTGCTCAATGTGTGCTGGATTGTTGGTACATAGTCGGATACAACGCGTCGTCTACGGGGCGTGTGACGCTAAAACAGGATCCGCTGGTTCTATTATGAATTTATTACAAGAACCTCGATTAAATCATCAAGTCGATATTACAAGAGGGGTGCTAGCGGATGCTTGTTCAGAAAAAATATCGGCGTTTTTTAAAGCAAGAAGAGCAGAGAAAAAGGCCTTAAAGCAGGCGGCTCAAGATTGAGCCGCGCAGCTGTCGAGTAACATCATCGCGTATTGACTGCGACGGTGTAAAATCTTTTTGTGAATGTTTTTAAGCGTAATACGACGACGATTTGGCGAAGCATTACGAATATTTCGTTTAAAACGTGTAGTTCGACGTCTATTTAACATCAGAACCTCCTTTTGTGAGAGTAACTATTCCTAGAGATTAGACCGCATAATGTTGCATTAGTTTGACAAGGCGGGTTGAAACTTGATTTCTAGTAACATGTAAATAGGATTGAAAAGCGGGTTTGCAGTTCAAAGTTAAAGGCTCGTGCGTGTTTTATCATAACGAACAGAACCTCAAATTTTCCTCGATACTAGCCGTTTTTTCACCTAACGCCTAGCATTTTTGAACGTATAAACGCCGAATTTGGATTAATCCTTATCTGCTCTAAATATTGTAGTGAATGGATGAAATTTCAAGCTGTCACCTTTTACAGTCCTCGAAAATGAAGACAAAACCTATTTTTACTTGGTTAATGAAAAGACAGAGTTGATTTTAAATTCAATCGCTTATTCTATTATTTTAGGTCGATATTGAGAGCAGCGGCATTTTGTCCTTCAATTTTTCTCGGAATTGACATTTTTGTGTTAAATCCAGACGCCAATTCGACTATAATAGCGACCTTAAATATCGTTCAATCCCTAACCCCGGATGAAAATACCTATGTTAATCTTACGTGGTGCGCCAGCACTTTCTGAGTTTAAAGTTCAAAAGATCCTCGAAAAATGTCAAGCAGCTAATTTACCAGTAACAGGTGTGTATGCTGAGTTTATGCATTTTGCCGATCTCACCGAATCATTGACAGAGGCCGAATTAGACAAGCTGCAAAAGCTGTTAAAGTACGGACCAACCATTCCTGAGCATGAGCCAACTGGTGCGTTGATTCTGGTGACTCCACGTTTAGGTACTATTTCTCCTTGGGCATCAAAAGCAACTGACATTGCAATAAACTGTGGCCTAACTAAAGTACACCGCGTTGAACGTGGTATTGCTTATTACGTTGAAGGTGCACTGAATGAAGCACAATTGAGCGAGGTAGCTAAGTTAGTACACGATCGCATGACTGAGTCTACGCATACAACATTAGAAGCGGCAGGGCAGTTATTCCGTGTTGAAACGCCACGCCCAATGTCATCAGTGGATATTCTTAGCGGTGGTCGAGATGCACTTGCTAAGGCTAACGTAGAGCAAGGTTTTGCCTTAGCTGACGACGAAATTGATTACCTTGTTGAGAGCTTCCAAAAACTAGGTCGTAACCCAAACGACATTGAACTGTTTATGTTCGCACAAGCTAACTCAGAACATTGCCGTCATAAAATTTTCAACGCAGATTGGACAATCGATGGTGTTGAACAGCCTAAGTCGTTGTTCAAAATGATCAAAAATACGTACGAAACTCACAGTGAAAATGTGTTGTCGGCTTACAAAGACAATGCTGCCGTAATGACAGGCTCAAAAGCAGGACGTTTCTTCCCGAATACGCAAGGTGAGTACGATTATCACCACGAAGATATTCACATCCTAATGAAAGTGGAAACACACAACCACCCAACAGCGATTGCGCCATTCTCTGGTGCTTCAACGGGTTCTGGTGGTGAGATCCGTGATGAAGGTGCGACTGGTCGTGGTTCAAAACCAAAAGCCGGTCTTGTCGGTTTTACGGTTTCTAACTTACGTATTCCGGGTTTTGAGCAGCCGTGGGAAAGCGATTTTGGCAAGCCAGGCCGTATCGTTAGCGCATTAGATATTATGGTTGACGGTCCACTTGGTGGCGCTGCGTTTAACAACGAATTTGGACGTCCTAACTTATTAGGTTACTTCCGTACATACGAAGAAAAAGTAAATAGCCACAACGGTGAAGAAGTGCGTGGCTACCACAAGCCAATCATGATTGCTGGTGGCCTAGGTAACATTCGTGAAGATCACGTACAAAAAGGTTCAATTCCAGTTGGTGCTAAGCTCATCGTACTTGGTGGACCTGCCATGAACATCGGTCTGGGCGGCGGTGCTGCATCGTCGATGGCGTCAGGTCAGTCCAACGAAGATTTAGATTTTGCGTCCGTACAACGTGAAAACCCAGAAATGGAACGTCGTTGTCAGGAAGTGATCGACAAATGTTGGCAGCTTGGCGATGCAAACCCAATCGCATTTATTCACGACGTGGGCGCGGGTGGCATTTCAAATGCATTCCCTGAATTGGTGAATGATGGCGGCCGAGGTGGTAAGTTTGAACTTCGTAACGTACCAAATGACGAGCCAGGCATGGCACCACATGAAATTTGGTGTAACGAATCACAAGAGCGTTATGTACTGGCTGTTGCTGCGGAGGATTTCGCTCGTTTTGAAGCGATTTGTAAACGAGAGCGTGCTCAATATGCAGTTATTGGTGAAGCAACAGAAGAGCGTCATTTGACCGTTTCAGATAGTCACTTCGACAACAATCCTGTGGATTTACCATTAGACGTGCTTTTGGGTAAGCCACCGAAAATGCACCGTGATGTAAAATCACAACAAGCGACTGGTCAGGCGTTAAATACGTCAACGATTGAGTTGAAAGACGCTGCTGAACGTTTACTTCGTCTACCGACGATTGCAGAAAAAACCTTCCTCATCACTATCGGTGACCGCACGGTAACCGGCCTTGTTGCTCGCGACCAAATGGTGGGGCCTTGGCAGGTGCCAGTCGCTAACTGTGCTGTAACCGCAGCCTCGTTTGATACCTATCATGGCGAAGCTATGTCGATGGGTGAACGTACACCCGCTGCACTTTTAAATTACGGTGCGTCTGCGCGTTTAGCGGTCGGTGAAGCATTAACCAACATCGCTTGTGCGAATATTGGTGGTTTGGAAAACATCAAGCTATCAGCAAACTGGATGGCGGCTGCAGGTCACCCAGGTGAAGATGCGGGTCTTTATGAAGCAGTAAAAGCCGTAGGTGAGGAATTATGTCCGGCACTGGGTCTTACTATCCCAGTTGGAAAAGACTCGATGTCGATGAAAACGAAGTGGGACGAAAATGGTGAAGAGAAAGCCGTTACTGCGCCGCTTTCACTCATCATTACAGCATTTGGTCGTGTAGAAGATGTGCGTAAGACAGTGACGCCGCAGCTTCGTACCGACAAAGGTGAAACGAGCCTACTACTAGTGGATTTAGGTGCGGGCCAAAACCGTTTAGGCGCATCGTGTCTCGCGCAAGTTTATAAGCAATTAGGCGACAAGACGCCAGATGTGGATAGCCCTGAGTTATTGAAAGGTTTCTATAACGCAATGCAAACGCTTGTTTCAGAAGACAAGCTACTGGCTTACCACGACCGTTCAGACGGTGGTTTATTTACCACTGTTGCGGAAATGGCGTTTGCAGGCCATACCGGTGTGAGCGTAGAACTAGATGCATTGACGGGGTCAGATATCGAGGTGCTATTTAATGAAGAACTCGGTGCGGTTGTACAAGTTCGACAAAACGACTTAGATGCTGTTAAAGCAATCTTAGCGGCTAATGGCCTTGCGAATGTGTCTCACGTTATTGGTACACTGAATAACGAAGACAACGTCACCTTTGCACGTAATGGCAATACTATTCTTGCCGATACGCGTACAGCGTTACGCACTATTTGGGCTGAAACCACTTACCAAATGCAAGCGATGCGTGACAATCCTGAATGTGCAAAACAAGAGTTCGAAGCAAAATTTGATGCAAAAGACCCAGGTCTAAACGTTAAACTGAGCTTTGATCTTAACGACGATATTGCGGCTCCATACATTGCAACAGGTGCTAAACCGCGTATGGCAATCCTACGTGAGCAGGGTGTTAACTCGCATTTAGAAATGGCTGCCGCGTTCAATCGTGCTGGTTTTGCGGCCATTGATGTTCACATGAGTGATATTCTAGAAGGTCGTATCACACTGGATCAGTTTAAAGGATTAGTTGCCTGTGGCGGTTTCTCATACGGTGACGTACTGGGTGCAGGTGAAGGATGGGCAAAATCAATTCTGTTTAACGACATGGCTCGAGACCAATTCCAGTCGTTCTTTGAGCGTCAAGATACGTTTAGCTTAGGGGTATGTAATGGTTGTCAAATGATGTCAACGTTACGTGAACTTATCCCTGGTACTGAGCATTGGCCTCGTTTTGTGCAGAACAAATCAGCGCGATTTGAAGCTCGCTTTAGTTTGGTTGAAGTCCAAGACAGTCCGTCGGTGTTCTTCCAAGGTATGGCTGGATCGCGTATGCCAATTGCGGTATCACATGGTGAAGGTCATGCAGAATTCCGTAATAGCGCAGCGGTTGAACATGCCCTTGCAACCGGCACTGTCGCGGTTAAATTCGTTGATAACTTCGGTAATCCAACTGAGACTTACCCAGCGAACCCGAATAGCTCTCCGGCAGGTATTACAGGGATTACATCAAATGATGGCCGTGCAACCGTTATGATGCCTCACCCTGAACGCGTATTCCGTGCAGTGTCTAACTCATGGCACCCTGATGAATGGAAAGAAGATAGCCCTTGGATGCGAATGTTCCGTAACGCACGTAAATACGTAGGCTAAGTTAACATCAAACAGTTAAAAGGCGCTCTTAGAGCGCCTTTTTTGTATCTTAGGTACATATTACCTAAAGAGTGAATTCGATTTTCCCTGTTGGGGTTATCTAGTGAGGCTTGCAGCTCGATAGAAGTTGTTGCCAAAAAGCTTCACCTTTGCGTCTCGCTAGGCGAATGTTATTTTCAGGAATTTGCTCTGGGTCATCATACGTTGCAAGGGCTTGCGCCATGCTTTCTTCACGGATCAAATGCAGCGTTGGGTAAGGTGCGCGGTTAGTATAATTGGCTGGATCGTTTTCATCACTGTCTGCAAATACATAATCTGGATGAAAATTTGCGATTTGGTATTTCCCTTCGTAGCCTTGTGCTGCCAGTAAAGCGTTTGCAAGATCGACCAGATCCAAAAACGCATCAAAATCCTGAAATCCAGTAGTAAAAATCAACAGTGTTGTTTCGCGTTCTTGGTGACTATCAAGAGCGATACAACTATCTATCATGGCGAGCACAGCATCTTCAATTGTCAATGCGTCCGACAGTTCATAATGAATTGTGTTGTTTTCAACTTCTTTGCGTGCAAATGGGCAAAAATTGTATTTTACGATGACGGAACTCACCCAGTTCTTCATTGCATTAATAGCATCTGAATTCATATATTGCGTCCTAAAGACTTATCGATCAACGCTAACGTTTTATCAATCGCACCTTGATTATTCATTAATACTTGATAAGCATTGCAGCCCAATTGTGTACGCGCATCGTTGTCGTTAAAAAGAGTATGGAGCTGTTCAAACAGCGATTCGCTATCAAATACGGTGATAGCTGCCGAAGCATTGATGAGCTCAGGGTAGATATGAGCAAAATTATAGGTATGGGGCCCTGACAGGATGCCAACGGAGAATGCAGCAGCTTCCAGTGGATTGTGCCCACCTCGTTCAATTAAACTGCCGCCAACATAGGCGACATCAGAAGCGCCATACAGACATTTTAATTCACCTAATGTGTCGGCAAGTAAAACTTGTGATTCTTCCATTGATTTCATGTTGCTGCGTCGTGTCATACTGAATTGCTGAGCGGCAAGTAAAGATGCAACGGGTTCAAACTGTTCTGGATGCCTTGGCGCAATAATCAGTAACGCCGTCGGATATTGCTTCAACAACAGTTTGTGCGCAGCGAGTACTTGCTCATGCTCTAAGGGATGAGTTGAGCCAGCAACCCATACATAGCGGCCTGATAGCAAAGACTTAAGTTGCCTTGCTTTAAGCTGTTCTTGTTCAGATAGTTGAATGTCGAATTTAATAGAACCTGTAGCTCTAACTTTATCTTCTCGTAGCCCAAGCTTCATAAATCGGCTTGCATCTTGCTCATTATGACTCGCCAAATAGGTCACGGCGCGCATTAACACATTGGTGAGAGGTTGAATGCGTTGATAACCCTTCATTGATTTTTCAGATAAGCGGGCATTGAGCACAAGGACAGGAATATCATTTGCTTTCGCATGAGCGAAAAGATTTGGCCAAAGCTCCGTTTCAAGTACACAAAGTGCTTTAGGACGAAGCGTTTTTATAAAGCGTCGTGAAGTGGAATAAAAATCTAAGGGCAGATAAACACAGTTTACCGACTCTTGGAAAATCGTTTCAATTTGAGCTCGGCCTGTGGGGGTGTTTGTGCTTACTATAATTTTATCGTCGGGATGTAGTTGCTTATATTTTTTTATTAATGGCGCAGCCGCGAGTACTTCACCGACAGACGCGCAGTGAAACAGGAGAGCGTGCTCTGGCAGTGCACTTAAACCATACGCGAATCGTTCTTTAAAATGAATACGGTATGCCGCTTGTTTTTTCCCTCTGAAAACCCATAAGTAGGTAATCAATACGGGAGCTAATAGCAACAAAACGAATGAATAAATAAATCTAGCCATAATGCACCTGAATCGATGGAGTGCCTATTGTAACGGTCTACGTTTGGTACGCAAACTGACAATTGAATTAGTTACACTTTTAAACAGGGAATGTTCTGTTTCTCGTCATTAAATTTGTTAATATGGGTCAACATGTCTGTAGAATTTACACTGTGATGAAATTGAAAACCGCCATTCTAACGTGCATAAGTATGTTAGTTAGTACACACACTTTTGCTGCCCCGACTGCCTATCTCCCACTTGGCAGCGATCCCTTGCTGGAATACCAGATTGACCAATTGTTTTCATTAACGACTGGAACCCCCTCTCGAAAACCATATCGGATCAATGATGTCTATCAAGCGCTTCGCTATGTCCGCGTCTCAGATCCTGAATTGTATCGCTCGATTTCGAGCAAATTGAAGGTTTATCAGAGTAAAGATGGGATAACCCGGCAAGGTGTGAAAGCCACGATTAGCTCAGGTGAAGAAGACAAATTGGCAAATGAGCGCGGTAATACGTCGAAAGAGTATTTGCAGTTGGCATTCGAAGGCATTTGGCGAGGCACTGAAAATACGCTAATGCAAGTCGGCCTCGAATATCGTGTAAAACAAAGTGAACTAGTGCCTTACAATACGTTTGTTGCTTATTCACTGGGTAACATTCAGGTTGATGCCGGTTATCGTGAACATTGGCTTTCACCCTTTAAACATTTCGGGCAAATTTTCTCAAATAACGCCAAATCATCCCCTTCACTCTCAATCAGCTTTGTGTCGCCATTGAATAATTGGTGGAATTTCGATGCCGAGGTTTTTTACTCTGAGCTTGATTATGTTGAGGACGGTTTTTACTATGAAGGAAAGCCTGTAAGTGGCACGCCTCAATTGGCAGGTTCACGTTTTAGTATCGAACCGATGGATGGCTGGACAATTGGTTTCAACCGAATGATGCAATTTGGTGGCGGACCTCGTCCAGTTTCGTTTGGTGACGTGATGAAGGCGTTTTTCGATCCGGCAGGACAAGATAACCGAGGAGTTACCGGCGGGGGATTCGACAGTGAACTAGGCGATCAATGGGCATCATTAACGTCTCATCACCAATTTACGGATTGGTTCAACGCAGAGGTGTATTTCGAATACGGTGGCGAAGACACCAGTGGCCATAAAAATTACCAGTTTGGTAATTTAGTAATGAATGGCGGTTTGTATTTACCAAAATTGACCCAACAGTCGACGTTACGATACGAATATTCAACGATGAATACTCGTTGGTATATAAATGAATTGTATTTCAAAAATGGAAATACAATTGATGGTTTTGTCGTTGGTAATTTCGCTGCTGACAATCGCTTGTTTGGTGATAATAACCCAGTTCAAGCACATGTTTTAGAGTGGGTATATAACTCGGACATGCAATCTCAATGGCGTGTAAAGTATACGACAACTCGTAATCGTAACGAAGAGAATCAGGGATATGACGACATTGAATATGTTTATGAACATCAAGCCCATGAGTTAGAGGTAGTCCGCAGTGAAAAATGGCAAGGTAATCAGGTTGAAGCAAAATTAGCCGCGGGCAGAGACGTATTCGGTGAGAATTACGCTTGGCTTTCTTTAAACGTATATTGGTAGGATAATACCAGTCTAAATAGCATAGCCTTCATTTAGATTGTGTTAGAACACGGGTTATAAATAGGATTCATTATGTCAAAGCTAGACGCAATATCGGCAAGTTATGAGGCAAGCCTAGCGCGCCACAATACCTTATTCGCCACAATGGCAAACTATCACGCAGAATGTATGGCTCTTTTAGCCGCCTGCGAAAAAACATTGAATAGCGGTGGTAAGGTTATTTGGTTTGGTAACGGTGGTAGCGCCGCAGATTCACAGCATTTAGCTGCCGAGTTCGTAGTACGTTATAAAAAAGAACGTGGCCCTTTGGCATCAATCGCGCTGACGACAGATACGTCAATTTTAACAGCGCACAGTAACGACTATCATTTTGATACGGTTTTTGAACGTCAAGTGCAAGCGTTATGTAAACCAGAGGATCTCGTTATTGGCTTAACCACTTCTGGTACGAGTGCAAATATTAATTTAGCTCTTGCCGCTGCAAACGAGATTGGTGCATATACGGTTGCATTCACTGGACGTGAAGGTGGAAAAGTGAAAGACATCGCGAAATTGCCCATTATCATTCGTAATGATGAAACGGCGAGAATTCAAGAAGCACACATGTTTATCGGTCATTGGCTGTGTGAAGCTGTTGATATGCTGGTAGCGGAGTAATTCATGGAATTATCACGTCTACATCACCTAACAGAAGCTAAAGTGCTGGTGGTCGGCGATGTCATGTTAGATCGCTATTGGCATGGTGACACTGGGCGCATTTCGCCAGAAGCACCAGTGCCAGTTGTAAAGGTCAGTAAAGTTGAAGACAAAGCCGGTGGAGCAGCGAATGTGGCAAAAAATATTGCACATTTGGATGGTCAAGTTGGTTTGCTCGGTCTTATTGGCCATGATACGGACGGTATCGCGCTTGAAAAGACCTTAGAACAAGACCATATCGCTTCGCAGCTTGTTAAAGTTGAAGGGTATCCAACTATTGCCAAAATGCGTGTGATCTCGCGTCATCAGCAAGTTGTTCGACTAGATATGGAAGAAACGTTTACCCAAGCACACAGCGAGAGTTTGCTTGAACGTTTGAAAACGGTTGTTGACGAATACGACATCGTGTTGTTCTCGGATTACAACAAAGGTGCTCTGGCCTCAATTGAAGCGATGATTGACGTTGCGAAAGCTGCAGGCAAGTTTGTGCTTATCGATCCTAAGTCGCACGATTTGGCCCGTTATCGCGGCGCGAATATTGTCACACCTAACTTAAACGAATTTAAATTAGCGGGTGGCTTAGTGGACAGCGAAGAGTCGCTTACTCAGAGTGCTCGTGAGTTGATTAAATCCGCAGGCATTGAAGCCATGCTGTTGACGCGTTCAGAGCAAGGGATGTCGCTGATTACAGCGACAGAAAAATACGATTTTGCCGCTCAAGTGCTTGAAGTTAGTGACGTAACTGGTGCCGGTGACACGGTAATTGCGACACTTGCCGTGATGTTGGGGGCGGGTATGCCTGCAAAAGACGCCGTAGAAATGGCGAACTTAGCCGCCGGTATTGCAGTTGGTAAACTGGGCGCAGCGACAGTATCACCAGAAGAGCTGAGCCGTAAATTAGGCCAGTATTTAAGAGCGACGGGCGAGCACTACCAAACCCCATTTGACGACGTGCTAAAACACATTGAATTTGCGAAACAAAATGGAGAGAAAATTGTATTCACTAATGGGTGTTTCGACATTCTCCATGCAGGTCACGTACGTTATCTTGCCCAAGCCAAAGCTCGCGGAGACCGATTAGTCGTTGGTCTGAATAACGATGAATCGATTAAGCGTCTGAAAGGTGCGGATAGACCGATAAATCCTTTAAATGAGCGAGCCATGGTACTTTCGGCGCTGGCGTCAGTGGATTGGGTTATTCCATTTGGTAGCGTGGACGAAAACGATACGCCTGCGGCGCTGATTGAAAAAGTCAATCCTCATGTCCTAGTGAAGGGCGGAGATTACACGGTTGAACAAATTGCGGGCGCTGACTTTGTGTTAAGTCAAGGTGGCGAAGTCGAAGTTCTCGCATTTTTAGATGGTTGTTCAACATCGAACGTGATTAAGAAAATTAAAGCGTAAAGCGATTTTAAATCTCACTCTAAAAAGCCGTCACACGACGGCTTTTCTCATCGCGTTTTCATAGTATTGTTCCAGTGTCTGCCAATTTTTTTCACTGAAATAAAACGTCTCTTGTCTATGTGCTTCTTTGTAAAACGATCGTTTTAATCGCGCCATGTTTTCTTTTTGCCATTGAAGAGCGGGTGTTCTGAGTTCGCCTCGGTCAAAATCGATGAGATAAATACGGTTATTGGTCGAAAACAAGATATTGTTGATGTTGAGATCAGCATGATATACACCAGCTTTGTGGAATTTAGCAATTGTTGTAGCGATAGCTTCCCATGAGCTATCACTCATGCGCTGTTTTTGCATGCGCTCACACAACGATTCCGCATTCGCGATTGCTTGAGTCAAAATATCGCCGCGATAAATTAGGCCAGAACGTTTTACGTGTGCCGCGATAGGTTTTGGTACGGTTAATCCTTGTGAATGTAACGCACATAGCAGCGCAAACTCTTGATAAATTCTTGTTTTTTTTAAGCCCAAAAACAAATATTGATCACTCAATATTTTACCAATCAAGCCACCACGCCAGTAGTGTCGGAGTACTGCGATGGTTGAATGAGGTAATTTCACAAAATACGCGGTAGCACGGCCTTTCTTTTCATTAACGATGGCATTTTGTTCTCGCCAATAGTTTGGATCAAATGACTCCGAGTTCAACGCAGAATAATCATCGGCATGAATGAAATAGGTATTGCCTTGCTGTTTAACGTTCATGTATCGCAATTTTTAACTTCAAAACGTTAGTGTATCGTGTTTTTTCGTCGTCTGAAACTTGCAAAGCAAGCTGATTAATTTAAGATCACCGCTCAGTTTTATTGCGTATAGAGTTTGTTGTGAGTCAAGCCTTCCAGTCCATCTGTATTCTTCGCCTTTCAGCCATTGGAGACGTCTGTCATGCCGTCGCCGCGGTTCAAGCTATCCAGCGCGCTCATCCTAAGGCGTCTATTACATGGGTGATTGGTAAAATAGAAGCCATGATGCTCAAAGATTTACCGGGTGTTGAACTGGTCGTTTTTGATAAAAAACTCGGTAAGCAGGCTTATTTACAGTTAAAACAAACTTTTAAAGGCCGCCAGTTTGATGTGTTGTTACACATGCAAGTTGCTTTTCGTGCTAATTTGGCGGCGCGTTGTATCCCTGCAAAGCAAAAAATTGGCTTTGATAGAGGGCGCTCAAAGGAACTTCATAGTTTGTTTATTAACAAACGTATAGCACCTCAATCTGAACCTCATGTATTGGAGGGGTTTGCGGAGTTTGCTCGAACAATAGGAGCTAGTTTTGCCGCGCCTACTTGGGAAATGCCCGTAACGCAACAAGACAAAGACGTGGCTTCACAGTTACTCGATGGATTAACCCGCATTTTGGTGATTGCACCAGCTGCGAGTAAGGCGGAGCGCAATTGGTTACCAGAGCGCTATGCGGCGCTTGCTGACTATGCCCATAAAAATGGTTTCTCCGTTGTATTGAGTGGTGGCCCGACAGAACTTGAACGCACGCTTGGAGCGCAAATATTGGCTAAGAGCAGTGCGCCAATTGTTGATTTGATTGGTAAAACAACCTTAAAGCAACTGTTGTGCGTGCTAGAACAAGCAAGTTTGGTTGTTGCACCAGACACGGGACCCGCTCACATGGCTGTGACGATGGGGACTCCTGTGATAGGGCTATATGCTCATTCTAATCCAAAACGAACGGGTCCATATCTCTACCAAGATTACGTGGTTGAGGTGTATCACGCCAACGTAAAACAACAAAAAGGCAAAGATGCAGATCAGCTACCTTGGGGTACACGTGTAAAAGGACATGATTTAATGGCGCAAATTAAGACCGAAACCGTGCTTTCCATGTTTGACCACGTTGTTGAGAAAGAGAACTTGTAATGCAAAAAGCGATTTTTTTAGACCGTGACGGTGTCGTGAATGTAGATCACGCCTACGTTCATAAAGCGGACGATTTTCAGTTCATCGAAGGGGTGTTTGAAGCCTGTAAACTGTTCCAAAAAAAGGGTTACGCGCTCGTTATTGTAACTAATCAATCCGGTATTGGACGAGGCTATTACAGCGAAGCTCAGTTTCATGAACTAACAAACTGGATGTGTGATGAGTTTCAGCGCCATGGCGTTGAAATTACCGGCGTGTATTTTTGCCCCCATCACCCTAAAAATGCTCAGGGCGAGTACCTACGTGAGTGTGATTGTCGTAAGCCTTATCCAGGGATGTTGCTGCAAGCCGCGAACGAACATACCTTAGATTTAGCCAATAGCGTTATGGTCGGTGACAAATCATCTGATATGGAAGCTGCTCACGCAGCAGGCATACCTAGCCGAATATTAGTGCGGTCTGGTCACAAAATTAGTGAGTCGTGTCAAGCATTGGCGACTTATGTTGTTGATAGCCTTGCGGAAGTACCAACAACGCTTGGTTTGAAGTAATCAATACCATTGAGATTTTATGCTGCACCCGTGCATTAGCAGCATTTACCTTTTACAATAGCCATAATTTCTAATCTTGTATAATGACAAGATTAGCCGTGCAAAATATGGAGAGAACACATGCGAGCAGCGGCATTTTATAGCCAAATTCAGCAGCAACTTGAAGAAGTGAAAGCGGAAGGTCTGTACAAAAACGAGCGTATTATTACGTCTTCACAACAGGCAGAAATCGAAGTATCCACGGGCGAAAAAGTAATTAACTTTTGTGCCAACAACTACCTAGGTCTTGCTAATAATCCTGAGCTTATTGCAGCTGCTCAACAAGGGCTCAACGATCATGGTTTTGGTGTAGCCTCAGTACGCTTTATCTGTGGCACGCAAGATATCCACAAAACACTTGAATCAAAAATCAGCCATTTTTTACAAACTGAAGACACCATTCTGTATTCTTCTTGTTTTGATGCCAACGCTGGTTTATTCGAAACGATATTAGGTCCTGATGACGCTATTATCAGTGATGCGTTAAACCACGCTTCAATCATCGATGGTGTCCGTCTTTGTAAAGCAAAACGCTTCCGTTATTCAAATAATGATATGGCTGACCTAGAGCAACAACTTATTGCAGCAAATGAAGCGGGTGCTAAAGTGAAACTGATCGCGACGGACGGTGTTTTCTCTATGGATGGCGTGATTTGTAACTTGCAAGCAGTTTGTGACCTTGCAGACAAATACGATGCATTAGTGATGGTAGATGATTCACACGCGGTTGGCTTTGTAGGTGAAAATGGTCGTGGTACACCGGAATATTGCGACGTTTTGGGTCGTGTAGACATTATCACTGGTACGTTAGGTAAAGCGCTCGGTGGTGCATCGGGTGGTTATACATCAGGCCGTAAAGAAATTGTTGAATGGTTACGTCAGCGCTCACGTCCATATTTATTCTCTAACTCACTTGCTCCATCGATTGTAACAGCATCGATTAAAGTCATCGATATGATGGAACAGGGTAAGGCACTTCGCGATACTCTTTGGGATAACGCAGCGTATTTCCGTACCAAGATGGAAGCAGCTGGCTTTACTTGCGCAGGTAAAGATCACGCAATCATCCCAGTTATGCTGGGCGATGCAAAAATTGCCGCGAACATGGCTGAAAAGTTGCTGGCGGAAGGCATCTATGTAACAGGTTTCTCATTCCCTGTCGTACCGAAGGGTCAAGCTCGTATTCGTACACAAATTTCTGCGGCTCATACCAAAGCGCAACTGGATAAAGCGATTGAAGCATTCACGCGTATTGGTAAAGAGTTAGGCGTTATCTAAACTTAATGGTGGGCAATCCCACCATTTTTTAAAGAGTAAAATCATGAAAGCATTGTCTAAATTGAAAGCGGAACCAGGGATTTGGATGACCGATGCGCCTAAGCCGGAAGTGGGCCACAATGATCTATTAATCAAAATTCGTAAGACAGCGATTTGCGGTACGGACGTACATATTTACAAGTGGGATGATTGGGCGCAAAAGACGATTCCTACCCCGATGGTTGTCGGCCATGAATACGTTGGTGAAGTCGTGGATATGGGTCAAGAAGTTCGCGGTTTTAAAGTGGGGGACCGCGTATCTGGTGAAGGTCACATCACGTGTGGATATTGCCGCAACTGCCGTGCAGGTCGTGTGCATTTATGTCGCAATACAATTGGGGTTGGGGTAAATCGTGAAGGTTCATTCGCTGAATACCTTGTTATTCCAGCTTATAACGCCTTTAAAATTCCAGACAACATTTCAGATGATTTAGCGTCTATTTTTGATCCATTTGGTAACGCAGTGCATACGGCGCTGTCTTTTGATTTAGTCGGTGAAGACGTGCTTATCACTGGTGCGGGTCCAATCGGTATTATGGCAGCGGCGGTGGCTAAGCATGTTGGTGCTCGTCATGTCGTCATCACGGATGTAAATGAATACCGTTTAAGCCTTGCAAAGCAAATGGGCGCGACGCGCGCAGTCAATGTGGCGAAAGAGAACCTTAAAGACGTCATGAAAGACCTTGGCATGACTGAAGGGTTCGATATCGGTCTTGAAATGTCAGGCGTCCCAAGTGCATTCAATGCCATGCTTAACAGCATGAATCACGGTGGCAAAATCGCAATGTTGGGTATTCCGCCGTCAGACATGGCAATTGATTGGAACCAAGTGATCTTTAAAGGTCTTGTCATTAAAGGTATTTACGGTCGTGAAATGTTTGAAACGTGGTATAAAATGGCAAGCTTGATCCAGTCTGGTTTAAATCTTGACCCGATTATCACACATCGTTTCCACATCGATGATTTCCAAGAAGGTTTCGACACGATGATTTCTGGTCAATCAGGTAAAGTCATCTTAAACTGGGACTAATCACGTTATTAAAGGTGGTGCAGACCACCTTTTCACTCCGTGTTACTGTGCTTTCAAAATTCCATGAATTGGCGTTCTTACCATTCAGAGTTACGAAGCACAATCAATGAGTTAAATTGAGGATATATGTCTTTTAAACACATTTCTGTTGCTGAAGTGCGCAATCGTTTAGATTCTGGCGAACTAGTCATCGCGGATATTCGTGATGCAGGCTCCTTTGCAAGCGGTCGTATCCCAGGTGCGGAGAACCTATCTAACGCAAACCTTGCGCAGTTTATGCAGGATAAAGAGTTTGATGATGCGATTGTGGTTGTTTGCTACCACGGTATTAGCTCGCAAGGTGCAGCGAACTATCTGTCTGAGCAGGGATTTGAAAACGTGTTCAGTATGGATGGCGGATTTACACAATGGGCATCGGAGTGTGCTGATTGCGTGGAGCGTTAGTTCGTCTAGGTGAATACAACCGCCCTCGTTTACTACAAGGGGTGGTTGATTACCTCAAAACTCAACATATCGACGTCACGATCCGCGTGCTTGATAGCCAGACTGCTGAGCTTTGGGTGCAAGACACGCATTTAGAAAAAGCACTTCCGATTTGGCAGCAGTTTATTCGAGATCCACATGCTCAGCAGTTTCAAGACGCAGCGTGGGCACTTAACCAAACTTCACCGCTCTTTTCTTACCCCAGCAGTTCACTCAATTTACTGTCTCGAGCTAAAGCGTTAGATCCGTTTGTTTTATTGACGGCTTTGGTATGTTTCGTGATTTTTTTCAGCCTACATGTTTTCGCACCAGAACCTACATTTCATGCATTTCAATTTGAAAAAAGCAATGCATTCCATTGGTTTTCGCCTGTGTTTCTGCATTTTGATGTTTTGCATCTCGTGTTTAATTTAATGTGGTGGATTTATTTGGGTGACAAAATTGCAAAGCAATTTAGCCCGTTAACCTTAATCACGCTTTTTGCCTGTAGTGCATTAGCCAGCAATTGGACACAATACCTGATAGTTGATGCAAATTTTGGTGGGATGAGTGGGGTGGTGTATGCGCTGTGTGGATTTTTGTGGTTGAACCATAGCCGTTATCCTCAAAGTCCAGTGGTACTTCCTAAGGCTATGATTGGGTTGATGTTAGTATGGATGCTCGTCGGGTTTGCAGACATACTCTATGTTAGTATGGCCAATTGGGCACACTTATTTGGCCTTATCGTTGGCGGCATATTAGGCTGGAGTTGGGGAGAGCCTAGTGGTACAAGTACTTCGTAAACAACACTTCTCGAATAATTTCATCACCCGTTTCTTCTTTGAGCAGCGCTTTTAATTTTTCCGCACAACGCTTGCGAATTTCTTCTCGTCCTGTGAGTGACTTAATAGATTCTTCAGGTTCTTTACTTAAAATCTGTACAATTGCGTCGCGCAATAATGGGGTGTGGTGTTCGACAACAGGAATACTCGAAACATCTTTAAGCATCAGATCGACCGTTACACGCACATATCCAAGCTTTTTACTGTTTTGCCCAATGTAATTGGTGATGATGTCAGGTTCAAAACCAAAATAACCAACGTTTGAGTCCGCTTTTGCAGCTGGTATAAACAGCACCAATGAAAATAAAAGGGCTAGCAGATGCTTCATAATGACTTGATATTCCTACTAACTAGTACATTTCTGCAGTAAGTGTATACGCATTTAATCTTAAAAGACAGGTGTCTTGTGATTTTCCGAGCAGGCTTTTGGATGGACTGTGAGGATGATATGATGCGCGAGTGTTTTACATTTCAAGTGAATTGATTTGCTTTCTTTTCCAATCTCATTGCCTCGTAAGTGGTATTCAGGTTCCTTTGAAGCACCTGAACTCCGCATGATTTCTCGTTATCTTCGATCTTGGTTGCTCGAAGAGGGTTCTTTAACTGCGCGGTTGAAAACAACGTGTGAAGAATTTTTTGTTGAAGTGCTAAGTGAATCTTGTCAACCTGTACCTGATGAATTATCTCGTCTTGTCCATGACGATGAAATACAAATGTGGTGCCGAGAAGTGTTGCTTTGGTGTGATAACCAACCCGTTGTCTACGCTCAAAGTTGGATACCAGAATCTTTGCAAGCCATGACAAAACTAGGTACAACGCCACTCGGGGAGGTGTTATTTCAAACGCCAAAGTGGTCTAGAGGCGAAGTTGAAATAACGCTCATTGATGAACCGTTATATGAATTGTTAGATAAACTAAAGCTCAAACATGAGACTAAATGTGCTCGACGTAGTCTTTTTACTCAAGGTGAGTTTAGTATGTTAGTGTGTGAAGCCTTTTTATTGGAACCAAAGATAACATGACCTTCTCATTAAAACGTTCGCACTGGCTTTATTATCAACAGCTTATGCGTACCGATAAACCGATAGGTACTTTCCTACTGCTTTGGCCAACGATGTGGGCATTGTGGATCGCTAATGAAGGTTTTCCACCTTGGTTATTATTGTTTGTGTTCACAGCCGGGGTTTTTGTTATGCGAAGTGCCGGTTGCGTTATTAATGATTACGCCGATAGACGTGTAGATGGAGCGGTAAAACGCACATCGCAACGACCACTCGCCAGTGGCAAAGTTACCGAGCGAGAAGCGTTGACCTTATTTGCGGTTCTTCTTTTATGCGCCTTTGTATTGGTGTTGTTTTTAAATTGGCAAACAATTGCATTGTCTTTTGGTGCGTTGGCATTGGCAACGCTTTACCCTTTCATGAAACGATTTACCCACTTACCTCAATTTGTTTTGGGGGCGGCTTTTAGTTTTGCTATACCAATGGTGTTTATGGCTTCAAACGAAAATACACCACTTTTGGCGTGGGCATTGTTTACAGCAAATTGTTTATGGACAGTCGCTTACGATACGATGTATGCAATGGTCGATAGAGATGATGATCTGCAAATCGGGGTTAAATCCACGGCGATTCTATTTGGCAAAGCCGACAGGCAAATTATCTTTGTATTAAATGCCGTATTTGTTGCCATTTTGATTGGCGTCGGTCTGACGCTGAATTTCGGTATTAGCTATTGGGTGGCACTTAGTATTGCCACCGCATTATTGCTCTACCAACAAAAACTCATTCACCTAAGAGAAAGGGAAGCGTGTTTTAAAGCCTTTTTAAACAACCACTACGTGGGAATGTTTGTTTTTGTTGGTATCGTTTTGCAGTATGTAAGTATTTAGCTTACATACTGTCCATCTTGAGCTGTTTTCTCAATCAAAGACAACAAATGAGTGATGTAGTTGGACGCACCTAAATTGTGGTTTGTCTGTACTACTAACTGCTCTTGTTCTAGCGCCTTGTTTGTTTTCAACATCACCAAATCAGCATCTTGTGCTACTGTTTTAGCATGCTCAATACTTGCAATAGCGAAACTTGAGCTCGTCTTCAAACCTTGAATAACTTGCTCGATGTTGCCTATTTTAACGCTAGTTGCTTTGTTTAAGCCATCAATGACTTCGTTTAGCATTGTTTGTACTTGTTTCGACTGCGAGAAACAGCCAAACATAGAGTACTGAAGCAACTCTTCACGACGAATGATGTCTTTTGAGGCAAGAGGATGATGCTTGGCAACAAACATAACAAGCTGGTCAGGTAAGTGCACATCGCTTTCAATCTGACACGCTTTTTGTAAAAAGACGCTGATGTCAATTTCACCGAGTTGTAACTTACGGCTAAGCTCCTGCTCATCTTGAAGTTGCATTTCAATTTTTACATTCGGGAAGTCAGCTAAAAACTGACCACATGACAGTGGAACAATTTTGCTAGCTTGATTGGTATAGCCAATCACCAAACGTTGTTGATCACGACCAAACAAACTTTGATGAATTTGTTTCTTGGTGTGTTCCAGTTCGGTTAGGGTATTTTTACAATACGCCAAGAACAATTCGCCTTGTTCAGTTAATTTGACTGAACGAGTTGAACGTTTTACAAGTTCACATCCAATTTCCTCTTCGAGGGTTTGAATGCTACGAGTTAAAGCAGATGTACTAATATTGGTTTGCTCAGCAGCTTGGCGAAAATGACGCAAACTACCAAGCGCCAAAAACTGCTCGAGTTGATCAAATCTCATAAGAAATTCCTTTTAATTCCTGTTTTTTACACTTTGTGGTGTATTGTCTCTGATTCTACTACAAGTGCGTTTTTTAGAAAAGTGAATTCTTTTACAATAAAGTTACATTTTTAGTCGGGATAACTATCTCTTATCGCGATGAATTTATCCAAATTTGCAACAAATAGCTCGACTAAATTTGGATCAAAATGTTTCCCTTTTTCGGCCTTAATCAATTCGATGACTTTTTCCATAGGCCAAGCTGGTTTATAGCATCTATCGCTGCCTAATGCATCAAATACGTCAGCAAGGGCAGTAATTCGACCAACGATATTAATGTCTTTTCCTGCAAGACCTTGAGGGTAACCTGAACCATCCCATTTCTCATGATGCTCTCTTGCGATTATTGCGCCGCATCGTAGAATCTCATTTTGAGAATTTTTCAATATCTCGTAGCCCATTTCAGCGTGAGTTTGCATGACCGCCCATTCTTCCGGGTCGAGCTTGTCAGGTTTATTCAATATTCGGTCTGGAATACTAATTTTACCGACGTCGTGAAGGGGCGAGGCCAGTTTAATTATTTCGGAACGGTAAGCATTTAATCCGCACAATTGCGCAAGCAGTTGACTGTAATGCGCGACCCTTTTCACGTGAGAACCCGTTTCTTTTGAACGTTTTTCAACCGCCTCTCCCAAAATATAGGATAATTCTTTTTGAGATTCTTTAATGCTCTCTCGCAATCGCAGATTGTCATACGCCATTGCAATGTTATTTGCGAAAAATTCAAGCAAGTGATAATCAGTTTCCTGCAAGTGCGACTCTTTATTTACATACAACATTGTTTCCAACCCGCCTTGGGTATGGAAATAACCCACGTAGGTTTTCTCGTCACAGCTTGAAGAGTGTTTAGCGCGAGCTGATACAATGCTTTTCACTACAGGCTCAGGAATGTGATTACAGGTTGCGACTCGGTTATCGCCTGATGCCGCAAGCAAGGTGAAGTCTTGCGGAGGATTGGCGTCATTATTTACTGCGGCCACGCAGTAAATCTCTGTATCTGAGATGCCCATAATATCGGTCACATGACCTAAAATAGTTGAGGCAAACTCATTTATGCTGTTGCATTGCAAAAAGCTTGAAGACGCTTCAATGATGCGTTCAAGCCCTTTTTTGGCTTTGTTAATCGTTAGGATGTCACGGTAAGAGCGTAGTGCGGAGTAGAGTAACGTTTTCAGTTTAACGGAAGTCAGTTCGGTTTTGTTTTTGTAATCGTTGATATCGTAATCACGAATGACTGCCTCTTCGGGGGCTTCGCCGGGTTGTCCTGTTCTGAGAATGAGACGAATTTCAGTATTGCCTAGCGATTCTCGGATGTATTTAATGAGTTCGAGTCCTGCATGATTGGTTTCCATCACCACATCGACCAACGCAACAGCAATACTAAATTGCCCACTTTCAAAAAATTCGATAGCTTCTTTTGCTGAATAAGCATGATGGAATTCGAGGCGTTTGTCTGAAAAGCGAAAATCGCTAAGTACGAGCTTAGTAACTTGATGTATGTCCTGCTCATCATCAATGATCAGGACATGCCATTTGTCGTCTTTGAGCGGCGCATCAATGCTGGTGGTCACCGGCTCTTCAGAAAACAAAAAGTCGCTCATAGTCACCTGCTAAAAAAAGGATTTTGTATTTTTTAGTATAGTCGGTGATGTGAAAAGCGAGTTATTCAGCGGATTTTTTTCTCTATATTGCTGAGTTCAATTGAAATTGCATCGCAAGAAATGTGGATTTCGTAGAGCGATAACAATAAAGATAGGGTTAGGCCACATAAACTAATTCCAAAAAGCCATATACCCAAATGCGTCATTTCAATAAAAATCGCAAACATCGAGAGTGTACACAAAATGAAGGCAACGACTCCCCACACTTGCATTCGGCGAATTAAATTGATGCGCTTACGTAAGTTTTCAATTTGCGCAACAACAAGTGGGCGAATTGAGTCGCCTTCGCGTGCGTTGAGTTCTCGGATCAGCTGAGCCAATACTAAAAATCGGTTAGTGTACGCTAAAAGCAATAAAGAAATAGCAGGAAAGAGTAAAGCGGGCGTTGTTAACGTCATAGTTTCACAAATTGGTATAGACTCAAAGGGTAGTGTTAAACATAGGGGGAAATGGATGACAACTCAAGAGGTTGACGATCCTTTTATTTGGCAATGTGTGTACATGGCAGAACACCAACTCGAAGCGCATATTGTTCGTGGACTGTTGACTCAGGCTGGTATTCAAACGCATCTAAAAGGAGAATTTCTTCAAGGTGCGTTGGGTGAAATCCCGTTTGAACAAACTCGCGTTCAAGTTATGGTCTACGCGATAAAGTTAGCCCGAGCGCAACAAATCTTGGTAAACTATCAACAACAACAAAAAACCCATTGGCAGTGTCCTGTTTGCCATGAAGAAAATGGGCCTGCATTTGACTATTGCTGGTCTTGTGAGACGCAAAGAATATGAATAAAGCAAATAATTTTCAGCGTATTAGAGAGTTGAGTTATGTGCAGAAGGCTGCGCTTGCTGGTGCTGTCCTTGAACGTATGCTGCCTAATTACGGTCTTTTTACCGAAGCGACTGGATTTGGCGACGAAACTGTATTGCGTAGCGCATTAAATGTGTGCTGGGAAAAGTTAATGCTTCCAAAAAGCAAAATCAGTTTAGAAAAGCAGGTTGAGAAAGTTGAGCCGCTTGTGCCTGAACTCACTGATTTTGATATGTTTGGGACTTATTTAGCCATTGATACTGCCACGGCGCTTTTGGGATTTATGCATGGAATGATGGCAAAAGATGAGCAAGAGTTTGTGAGTATAGCCAAAATTTCTCAAGCGACAGTTGCACGCTACATTGAATTTTTATTGGAAAGTGAAGGGGTTGAGCCTGATAACAAATTGGTCCGTGAACACCCTCTTATGCAATACGAAATAGAGGTGCTGGGCGAGCTTATCGACTTCGTTGAACAAAATGGTCGAGTAACGCCGGAATCGGTTCGTGAATTAAAGGCGTTAGCCGTTGCAGACGGGCAAACGAACATTGGGTTAGAACTGAATTAATCCATGAGCGAGCTTTTTGGTTAAAGTACAGAAATAGAGTTTAGTAAGGAGAAATGCGTTGCGCATTTTAGGCATTGAATCCTCGTGTGATGAAACGGGTATTGCGATTTATGATGATGAGCTTGGGCTTCTTGCGCATCAACTTTACAGTCAAGTTAAGGTGCATGCCGATTACGGTGGCGTAGTGCCTGAGCTCGCGTCGCGCGATCACGTACGTAAAACATTGCCTTTAATCCAAGCTGCATTTGAACAGGCTGGGTGTGGACCCGAGTCTCTTGATGGTGTGGCATATACAGCGGGCCCAGGACTTGTGGGCGCGCTACTTGTAGGTACGTCTATTGGTCGTTCTTTAGCATATGGTTGGGGACTTCCCGCAGTTGCAGTCCATCACATGGAAGGGCATTTGCTTGCGCCGATGCTTGAACCTGAAGCGCCTGAATTTCCATTTGTTGCCCTGTTGGTTTCAGGTGGTCACACTATGATGGTGAAAGTGGCGGGCATTGGCGAGTATGAAGTGCTTGGTGAATCTGTTGACGACGCGGCAGGTGAAGCGTTTGATAAAACCGCAAAACTATTGGGTCTGGATTATCCGGGCGGACCTTTACTCGCTAAAATGGCTGAGCAAGGTGTAGACGGACGATTCCAATTTCCGAGACCGATGACTGATAGACCTGGCCTTGATTTTAGCTTCAGCGGATTAAAAACGGCAGCAGCAAACACGATACGCAGTGAAGGTGACGACGCGCAAACGAAAGCCGATATTGCCCACGCGTTCCAAAGTGCAGTGATTGATACACTTGCGATAAAGTGTAAACGAGCGCTTAAAGAAACAGGTATCAATCGTCTCGTTATCGCCGGTGGTGTAAGTGCAAACAAAGCGCTTAGAGAAAAACTTGAACGAGTGATGATAGGCATGAAAGGCAAAGTCTATTACCCTCGCACTGAATTCTGTACAGATAACGGCGCGATGATAGCCTATGCTGGTATGCAACGTTTGAAAGCGGGTCAATTTGCTGAGTTGGATATGAAAACAAAGGCTCGTTGGCCTTTAGATAGTTTACTCCCGCTCTGATTTTTTACCGATTTTGGGTTCCTTACCTTGCCATAAGCGTTTGATGTTTGCACGATGGCGAAAAATAATAAGTATCGTTAAAAACGTAACTGGCAAGGTATAAAGCGGTTTAATGAGGAAGGTGTAAAGTGGAGCTAATCCAACGGTAATAATCGCGGCTAAAGACGAGTAGCGTGTTATCCACAAAATCAAAATCCAAGTTGCAACAAGTAGCCCTGCTAACGATAAACCAATAGGTAGCAATGCACCAAAGGCTGTCGCTACCGCTTTCCCGCCGTTGAAATGAAAAAACACAGGGTAGATGTGACCAAGACACGCGCATACCGCGATGGTGCCAAGCCAAATTGGTTCAATTTGTAAAAAGTATGCACCCCAAACGGGAATAGTGCCTTTTAGCACGTCACTGACTAACACCAACAGAGCTGGTAGCTTCCCACCCAAACGTAATACGTTCGTCGCACCGGGATTATTTGAGCCAGCAAATCGCGGATCAGGCAAGCGAAATATTCGACAAACCAGAATAGCTGACGAGATAGAACCCATTAAGTAGGCAACTAGACACATTACACCGATTAACACACGTTTCCTTATTTTTTAATCATTGGTTTTAGGCTATTATCGCCACTTCCGCCTATTTGGCTGCGTTAGTCTTGAACGGTTCATGAATATTTGTGAACTACCGACAGCGGGAAGCCATAACCCTAACCAATTTGGAGTAAGCATGGATAAGGTTTATATCTCACAGTTACATGTTGAGACAATAATAGGAGTGTACGACTTTGAGAAAGAAAGTAAACAAAGCTTGTACTTCGATGTTGAAATGCTTACCGACATACGTGAAGCCGCGAAGACGGATGACATCCAACTAGCTGTCGATTATGCAAAAGTAAGTGAACGAATTGAACAGGTTTGCCAACAGGACACAGTCGAGTTACTTGAAACGTTAGTTGAAACGTTAGCGGCAATGATCTTATCCGAGTTCTCTGTGGCCCAAGTTACACTTCGAGTGAGTAAACCACAAGCGGTTGCGAAAGCGTCAACCGTTGGGGTAGAAATTACGCGCTCGCGTTAGAGGTAGAACGGCAGTATGGCTAGAGTCTTTATAAGTATTGGCAGCAATGTCGATAGAGAAACGAATTTTCGCCGTGGTTTGGATGCGCTAAGGCTGCATTTTCCTGACTATTCACATTCAAGCGTGTACGAAAGCGAAGCAGTCGGTTTTAGTGGTAATCCATTTTACAACTCTGTGTTTGCAATGGAAACGTTGTTACCTCTTGAAGAATTGTGTGCGCTTTTGAAACAAATCGAGCGTGATCATGGTCGAAAGCCGAGTGATAAAAAATTCAGTCCCCGTACACTTGACCTTGATATCTTGCTTTACGACGATATTGTGTGCGATATGCCTGCACAATTACCACGCCATGAAATCGAAAAAAATGCGTTTGTACTTCAGCCGATGGCTGAGATTGCCCCTGATTTAGTGCATCCCGTAACAGGTGTTACGCTTGCTGAAATGTGGCAACAATACGATAAGACCCAGCAACAACTATGGAAAGTGGAGTTTCCAACGTAATGAGTTTAATAGAAATTATTGTCCTTGCACTGATCCAAGGCTTTACTGAGTTTTTACCTATTTCAAGTTCTGCACACCTTATTCTTCCATCACAAATACTGGGTTGGCAGGACCAAGGTGAAGCGTTCGATGTCGCTGTGCATATGGGTAGTTTGCTGGCGGTGTTGATTTATTTCCGCAAAGAAGTTGCTGAAATATTAATGGCTTGGTTTGCTTCCTTTGGGAAACAAGGGCAAACGGATGATAGCCGCTTAGGCTGGTACATTATCCTTGCAACCATTCCAGCCGTTGTTATTGGCTATTTAACCAAAGATTTTGTTGAAGCTTACGCTCGTAATGCCTGGGTGATTGCGACAACGACCATCTTATTTGGTTTATTACTTTGGTACGCAGATGTCAAAGCGCAGCAAACTAAAACCATTTACCAACTGAATTGGAAAAGTGCGCTACTGATAGGATTTTCTCAAGTAATTGCCGCGTTGTTTCCCGGTACATCTCGTTCTGGGATCACGATGACGACAGGGTTGTTACTTGGTCTAAACAAACAAAGCGCTGCACGTTTTTCATTTTTGATGTCTATTCCAGTGATCCTCGCTGCTGGTTCTTATTACACTTATAAACTGATTTCTTCGGAGGCATCGGTCGATTGGGGGATGTTGTTAACAGGTAGTGTACTGTCATTCGTTTCAGCGTTTACTTGTATTCATTTCTTCTTAAAAGTCATTGAACGTATGGGAATGTTCCCATTTGTTGTATATCGCCTATTGCTTGGTGTCGGTTTATTTATTTTCTTGATGTGGGCTTAGTAGTTACCGCACTGGGGAACAAAAAAATGGAGCGCTAGGCTCCATTTTTTTAGCAGCTTTCGCTTTTCAATGCTCTCGCGATAAGTTCTGCTCGTCGAGTATTGATAGCGTCCTTAATTTGTGGTCCTTTTAGTCCAGCGTCGATGAACGCCTTCGCCGTGACGCCCTTTGCTAGTTCAAATGCCTTGCTTAACGTATCGACGGAGTTGTTACCTAAATGAAGTGTATTGTACAGCTGAATTAATAAAGAAAAGCGCTCAGGTCTGCGGTATAGGTCAAATGCGTTAAATACCGAAGCAACGGCCTCCGGGTGTAATTGTGCAATCCCATCGCAGTTAAGCTGATGATAGATATTCAGTGCCAGTGTTTGCTGATTGGGCAGTTTTAGATGCGCAGCAAGATCCTCAATCTCTTCCGGTGATAACCAGTGTGCAAGAACGGCGAAACTGACTTCGCTATCATAATGGTGTTGATGTGCGAAATGTTGCTGTTTTTCAATTTTTTCGAATAGCGTGTCGCTCCATTTCGATGCTATCGCAGAACAGATATAACCTAGCGCGCCAAACGAGTTGAGTAACTTTAGAAACGTCGCAAATTCGCCATCTTTTATCGACTTCTCACATTCAAGCCACACACGTTCAATCGTTAATGTGTTGAGTTCTCCTGCTTGAACCATCGATGTGATGAGTTTGCGTGTGTCTTCTGTGATAACGAACCCCAGATCTCGGTAGCGAGCGGTAAATCTTGCGACACGAAGAATACGTAATGGATCTTCGCTGAAAGCCTCACTGACATGGCGAATTAATCGATGGTTTAAGTCCGCTTGACCGCCATAGGGATCAATTAACGAGCCATCTTCTGCTTTTGCTATCGCATTGATCGTGAGATCGCGCCGCCCGAGATCTTCTTCAAGCGTTATATCGGGCGAAAAGTCACAGATAAAACCGGTATATCCTTGTCCTTGCTTGCGCTCGGTGCGGGCAAGGGCATATTCTTCTTTGGTTTTTGGGTGCAAAAAGACAGGAAAATCTCTACCAACTTGGGTAAAGCCTGCTTTAAGCATGTGTCCGGGTGTACTGCCAACCACCACGTAATCGTGCTCAGTGACCTGTCGGCCGAGCAATTCGTCGCGGACAGCTCCGCCAACTAAATAAACTTGCATGGGTCTGTTCCAAAAATTAGCAAACAAGGTTTTAACTTATTGCGGTTTTTTGCCATCATAGGGCACATCATAACAAGAAAGAGAATTGCAGTGTATTTAGGTTATTTTGGTTTATCGGAAAAACCCTTCTCCATTGCGCCCAATCCTGAGTATTTGTTTTTAAGTGAACGTCACAAAGAAGCACTGGCTCATCTTCAATATGGTTTGGGTGATGCCGGTGGTTTTGTGCTGCTTACTGGGGAAGTTGGCACGGGTAAAACAACAATCACGCGAACATTACTAAGTTCGCTTCCAGAGAACACGGAAGTGGCGTTTATCCTAAATCCGACGTTGTCTGCACATGAATTGTTAGAAAGTATCTGCGATGAATTGACGATACCCGTTGAAAAAGGGGCAACGCTCAAACAGTTGACCGATAGCATCAAAGCAAAGCTGCTCGCAAATCACGTCGCGGGTGGCCACACAATGCTTATCATTGATGAGGCTCAACACTTAGCACCAGAGGTCCTTGAGCAACTCAGACTACTTACCAATCTTGAAACGGATCACAAAAAGTTACTGCAAATCGTGTTGGTGGGTCAGCCTGAATTGCAGCAGTTGCTGCAACGGACAGAACTGCGTCAGCTGGCACAACGGATAACGGCTCGTTACCATTTATTACCGCTAACTCAGGTTCAGGTATTCGATTACATTCAACATCGTTTGCTTAAAGCGGGCTGCAATAAGGCGCTTTTCGAGCCAACGGCCGTTGAATTAATGTATGAATTAACCGCAGGTATTCCTCGACTGATCAACCTATTAGCCGACCGCTGTTTATTAGGTGCGTTCTCTCAGCATCAAATGGTCGTATCTAAAGCCATCGTAAAACAAGCCGCTGAAGAAGCATTACCAACGGCTGTGTTGTCGAGCCAACGAACTACGGCAGGTTCTTCGATAAATTGGTTACCTTACGTTGCCTTTCCTTGTTTGTTTTTAGTCGGTTTTGCCGCCGCGTATTGGAGTTAAAGCGCGATGAGTTTTGTATCTCAAGCAACGAAAAATATGGAACAGCAGGGGCGTGCTGCACATAACCCAATGAATGCGATGATGGAAGCGCGTCTAGCGCTTTATCAGGCGCGTATACGTCAAGGTGCATGGTTATTCGCCGCGTTGCTTTGTGTTGGCGCTGGTTTTGCGACGGGGACGTGGGTAAAGCCAACGATTGATGTAACACGTTCAAATTTCAGTGTAGAACAGGCCGATAAAGCGCAAAACGCTATGCCTTCTAAAGAAATAAGTCCGACACGACAACCAATTATAAACGAAGATGCAAGCGCACCAGAGATGACGCAACAAGCTAAGACGCCAGTTGTACAAAAGGTCGTAACGGACGCGGCACAGAACTCTACAGCGCAACATTTTCAATGGGTCTCCGTTCAGGTCGGTGTTGATCAATTCGGACAAGCTATTTATCAACAGCAATTAGTACCAGTATCGCAAAATGGCATGGTAACTGTTAATAATCCTCAAGTCTTAACTGTCCCCACTAATCGTGCGAAGGAAGTACAAACTGAATCACAAGATTTGGATGAATTGGCCAAACAGGGATTTCGCATCGTCGGTAAGCCATTGGAATCGAGTAATACAGAAACGGCTAAAATGGACTTTCAAGGTGTTTCACCTGAGCTACAAGCCGCATTTAATGATGCCGTGGCTGCGACTAAAGACAATCCATCCCAAGAAGTCATCACGGGTTCAAATAATTCAGCTCGTGTTACCCCTATTGATAAATTGCCAAGTGGATTTCAGGCAAGTATCCCACCCATTAAATATCTGACCCATATTTATTCGACTGAACCCTCAATGCGTTTTATTAAAATCAATGGTCGAGAGCTTTATGAAGGTGACAATATTGGCGCACTGCGCGTTGTTGAAATAACACCTGATCTAACCGTGTTCAATTTTGATGGCGTTGAATTCTCTGTCGAAGCGATGGAAGACTGGCCAAAGTCCCAATAAAGTCATTAAAAAGGCAGCTTATCGCTGCCTTTTTAATGATGGAACGTTTACTGTTATGTGGCATAAAGAGCCTGCCTTACGGCAACATCGACTGTCTAAAGAAACGAATTAGATCGATACTGAACTCTTCCGGCTTAATTGCGGCGTCTAATTCGTCATCAATTTTTTTAGAGCTCAAATCAATATCTTGCACAGGTACATAATGCATGTGTTTGGCGCTGTAAAACACCTTCACAACGGGTTTTAAAGGCGCTTCATGGTTGCTTTCTGCAATCACCCCAACTTTAAAACTGCGCAACTTAACTAACGTTCCCACCGGATATAATCCAATACATTGAATAAATTGCGTTACCAGCGCTTCATCAAAGTGATTTGGACAGTTGTCTTTTAGATATTTGAACGCTTTGATGGGCGTCATACCAACCTTATAAACACGTTCAGCAGTCAGTGCGTCATAAACATCGACAATACTCGCCATTCGAACGTACAAACTGAGATCATCACCTTTCAAGCGAAATGGATAGCCAGTGCCGTCCAGTCGCTCATGGTGAAAGCCTGCGATTTGTGAAGCAATTTCACCAAGGCCTGCAGTTTCCACAATATCGCGACTGTAATTGGCGTGTTGTTGCATTATCGCAAACTCTTCATCCGTTAACTTGCCAGGTTTATGCAAAATGGCATCTGGTACTTGGATCTTACCGATGTCATGGAGGAGGGCACCCGTAGCGAGCTGCTCAATGATGTCCCGTTCAAGACCCAAATGCTTCGCGAATATACTGATTAATATTGAGACATTAAGTGAATGTTCGAGTAAGTAGCTGTCTTTTTCTCGAATGCGAGCAATGCATGACAGGGCATCTTGATTTCGGAAGATTGAGTCGATAATGCCATTTGCTGCGGCTTTGAACGGTTCGACATCGATATTGCGCCCATCTCGGATGTCATCAAACGCCTTCTGCTGAAGTTGTTTTGCTTCATTATAGAGTTCGACGGCGACATCTAACTCTTTGTCTATCTTCGTTACTTTGTGCCAGGCTTTAGGTTTTTCTTCTAATGTTGGAGTTTCAATAACGGGCGTTGAGGACGTTTCAACAGTAGGATCCGCCACAACAGGTTGCTCAGATTGAAGTGTTTTACTTGGATCAATTTCAACTTCAACAATCCCTGCCGCAGCAAGCGCTGAAATCGCTTTTTGCGTCTTAACCCAACCTTGGTTTTTAACTTTGACACGACCAGTTTGTCTTGTTACTCGCGCAACAAACATTCCAGGTTCAAGTTCATTGACATTGATTATTTTCAAGGCTGACACGATATTACCAGACTAGACTTCGGTCATTTAAGCGTAGCAAAGGATCTGTGGATGATCACCAATTTGTCGATGAATATTATCATCCTAAAAGATGAACTTTAGACTGGGTGAGTTTTCAGTCACATGGTATGAATATCCAGCTAATAAAATAAAAAAGGGCATGAAAATCATGCCCTTTTTTTGCGACTAAGACTTACTCGTCATCTTCAACCAACGTCATGAGTGACGTGTTACCACCTGAAGCCGTGGTGTCGATACTAACGGTCTTTTCTGTCACTAAACGTGTCAGAAGGTTGTCATAGTGAAGCGCACTGATCACTGGCAAAATTGCACCGTGACGTGCTGCAAGCTGCGCTGTGATGTACGAAGTACGGTCACAATTTGTGCTTACCACTGCGGATGTGAGCGTCGGATGGGCAAGTAACGCAGGAAGCTGGTTTAACTTCGCAACTTGTAAGATCCCTTCAGACACGCCACATGCCACTAACTTTTCACGAAACGCTACCGCTTCATCGTGGAAAAGATCAGACACTACGGTGATCACTGAGTTACCTGCAGCAAGTGCTGTAACCACAGACATTACCCAGAAGTTAAATGAGGTGTCTTTATCTGCATAACACAGTACTGTACCGCGCGGCTCGTAGTACATGATGTTCGATTCACCTGTTGGGCCAGGCATCACAACGCCTTTTGACAAGCGTTTTTCAACACGGACAAGTTGTTCACGCGCATCTAGAAGTGTTCTTGCTAAATCATCGGCCAACGCGTCCATACTGTTAACTGTCGCTAGTTTTGCGAGTAGTTGGCGCATTACCGATACGCGATTTGCCACTGGCATAAAGCGCCATAGTTTTTCGTCACGTTGAGCGTTGCTCATCATGCGATTAACTTGTTCTTGTGCGCCTGGAAGTACTTGAAGTTCTTCACCTGCTTTACTGAAATCCGCTTGATCAAAGCGATCTGCGACCGATGTTTCTTTCACAAGACGCGTCAAATAGTTTGGACCACCTGCTTTTGGACCTGTACCAGAAAGGCCACGACCACCAAATGGTTGTACGCCAACGACAGCACCGATCATGTTACGGTTGATGTACACGTTACCCGCACGCGATTGCTTCGCTAAGTACTGTGCTCGCTCTTCGATGCGTGTATGCACGCCCATGGTTAAACCAAAACCTGTCGCATTGACTTGGTCGATTACTTTGTCAATTTCACCCGCTTTAAAGCGGATCACGTGAACACATGGACCGAACACTTCTTTTTTCAGTACGGATAAATCGGCAATTTCGTATAAGCGTGGAGCGAAGAAGTAACCCGCTTTGTGTTCTTCCGTTAATTCACACTCGTAATGAAGCGTTGCATTGCCTTTTAAGTACTCAACGTGTGCATTTAGCGCATTAAGTGCTTTTTCATCGATAACTGGACCCACATCCGTTTCAAGGTAAGCAGGATCGCCAATATGAAGTTCTTGCATCGCGCCTTTGATCATTCGGATCACTTTATCCGCGATTTCTGATTGCACGAATAAAACACGAAGTGCAGAACAACGTTGGCCAGCACTTTGGAAGCCAGATGAAATGACATCATCAACCACTTGCTCAGGCAGTGCCGTTGAGTCAACGATCATGCAGTTTTGGCCACCCGTTTCCGCAATTAGAGGAACTTGTTCGCCGCCGCGTGTTGCCAAAGTTTGAGAAATGCGGGTCCCCGTTTCTGTTGAACCTGTAAACATAACGGCTTGTACGCGGTTATCTGGAACAATGTGCTCACCAACTTCACTGCCACGAGCTAATACTGGTTGTACAATAAATTCAGGTAAACCAACTTCGCGCATAAGATCGATGGTACGAAGGGCAATCAGAGACGTTTGCTCAGCTGGCTTCGCAATAACCGTATTACCGGTAACGATAGCTGCAGCAACTTGACCTAGGAAAATTGCCAGAGGGAAGTTCCATGGGCTGATACATAGCATCACGCCACGCGCTTCAAAACGGTCATCCGCGCAAAGTTCTTCCGCGCGAGCAGCGTAGTAACGACAGAAGTCAACGGCTTCACGTACTTCGTCAATCGCGTCTTGCGTAACCTTACCGGCTTCTTTAATACACATTGCGATGAGCTCATCACGGTGACGCTCTAATGCATCTGCTGTGCGACGAAGAATATCGGCACGTTCTTGAACGGGTGTTTTAGTCCACGTTTGGAACGCCGCTTCTGCGTTTGCCACAAGCTGCTTCATTTCTTCAGCACTGTGGTGGCGAATGCTACCAATAACTTCAGAAAGACGAGCAGGGTTTACGACTGCTTCATGGCCTTCTGGCACATCATCAACGGTTTTTAGATTCTCTTTTACCCACGTTGATAAATGATCACGTAGCGGAGTAATAAGGTTGATGTTTGTTAAATCCATGCCTTTTGAGTTATTACGTTCTTCACCGTATACGTTCAGTGGCATTGTGATTTGTTTATTGCGGCGGTTACGCAAGCGTTGCAGTTTTTCAACCGGATCGACAAGTAAGTCTTCAACTGGTTTGGTTTCATCAACGATTGCATTAACGAAAGAGGAGTTCGCACCGTTTTCAAGTAGACGACGAACTAAGTACGCTAGAAGATCTTCATGGTGTCCAACCGGCGCGTATACGCGACATTGAACTTTGTCATTAGTGACCACTTGGTCATACAATGATTCGCCCATGCCGTGAAGACGTTGGAATTCGAAGTTAGAGAATTGACCATCAGCCAGCTCGAGAATCGTCGCCGCAGAGTAGGCGTTGTGCGTTGCAAATTGAGGAAAAATAACATCGCGGGCTTTCATTAGTTTGATAGCACACGCTTTGTATGAAACGTCTGTCGTCGCTTTGCGTGTAAACACAGGGAAGTCTTCAAGACCGTCAGCTTGTGTCGTCTTAACTTCCGTATCCCAATACGCGCCTTTAACTAGACGAACCATCAATTTACGGCCGACACGGCGAGCAAGCGTTTCAAGCCAGTCAATTACGAATGTGGCACGTTTTTGATACGCTTGTACGGCTAGACCAAAACCATTCCAGTTGCCGAGTGCGTCATCAGAGAATACCGCTTCAATGATGTCTAAAGAGATATCTAAACGGTTTGCTTCTTCGGCATCTACGGTAAATCCGATGTCGTACTGTTTTGCTGCAAGCGCTAATTCTTTCAGTTTTGGAACAAGCTCTTCCATTACGCGGTCACGGTGAGTGAATTCGTAACGAGGGTGGATAGCAGAAAGTTTTACGGAAATACCTGGGCTCTTGATTGGACCGCGGCCGGCTGCGGCTTTACCAATGACATGAATAGCTTTCATGTAGCTATCGAAGTAACGCTCAGCGTCCGCCATCGTGCGCGCGCCTTCACCCAGCATGTCGTAAGAATAAGCATAGCCTTTTGCTTCTTTTTCTTTTGCACGCTCAACAGCAGATTGGATTGTCGTGCCCATAACAAACTGCTTACCCATGATCTTCATGGCAGTTTGTACAGATTTACGGATTGTTGGTTCACCAACGCGACCAATTAAACGTTTTAAAACGCCAAATTGTTCTTCTTTAGAGCGGTCGGCGTAGTTCACCATTTTGCCTGTTACAAGCAGGCCCCACGCTGATGCGTTTACAAAAAGCGAGTCGCTGTTACCTAAGTGAGAGAACCAATCACCTTTCGTTAGCTTGTCACGAATCAGTTCTTCTTGAGTTTCCTTGTCTGGTACTCGGAGCAGTGCTTCAGCAAGACACATCAGTACCACACCTTCTTCAGAAGAAAGTGAGTATTCATTTAAAAGTGCGTCAACACCACCTTGACCTTTTTGATCTCTACGGATGTTCAAAACCATCTGGCGAGCGCGTTCCCAAGCACGTGTACGAGCTGAGATACCCACTTCTGCCAGTGGCAAAATGTGATCGATAACTTGCTCTTCATCGATGCGGTAAAACTCACGGATCTTTTGACGGATCGGGCACTGCGTCGTTAAGTCGCCATGAAATAGCATAGGTAAACCCTCAAAGAATTAATTGGGACGATTTTCCGTGCATTCTATATAAAACTCAGCAGAATATGCTGGTTTAATTTTGCTAATTACGGTAATTTACGGCTAAATTTTCACGTAACTCAGCATAAAATTCTGTATGACTACTTCAATCAAAACACGTGTGCTTGATCGAATTGATTTAGCAATTTTAGACGCCTTACAGAAAAATGGTCGGATTTCGAATGTAAATCTCGCTAAACAGGTTAACTTAAGCCCAAGTCCCTGTCTGGACAGGGTCAAAAAGTTGGAAGCGGAAGGATACATTGAAGGTTACACGGCGAGATTGAACCCAACTAGGCTGGGGCAAAACTTAGTTGCTCATGTTGAGGTAACGTTAAATCGTTCGACAGAAGCTGTGTTTGAGACATTCAAGCAGCATATTCTGCGGGTGCCGCAAGTGGCAGGATGTGACATGGTTGCGGGCGGATTTGATTATCTCATTAAAATTCGTGTACGAGACATGAGTGAGTACCGAGAAGTGCTAGGAATTATCGTGGAAATCCCGGGCGTTGCGACGAACCATACCTATATGGTGATAGAACACGTCAAGCCTGATGTTGGTGTGCAAGTTTTAATGCCAAAAAAATAGGCGGTATTTACCGCCTATTTTTTGGTTAGGTGAATTATGCCCAACCGTCGTAACGTTTTCTACGTGATAAAAACAGCGTCAAAATAACACCCAAGATAAGACCTGAAAACGCAATTGCCGCACCATAACTTAACAGTAGATGCTGTTGTTCTTGTTTTTTGTTCATTGCCTCTTTTTGTATTTGCACTTTTTGCGTTTCCGAATCTTTCACTGCTTGTCGAAGTTCTGCATTTTCGGATTCAAGAGAATTCAGTTTTGCTTGCAATGTAGGCACTTCGTTTTGACTGTCTTGTAGCTCCACATTCAGCGCATCAAGCTGCGCTTGCAAGTTTTGATTGGTGATCTGTAAGCCGGCTTCTGTCGTCACGAATTCAGCTTCAACCCAACCTTCACGGCCTTTGTCATCGATGA
The DNA here is from genome assembly GCF_030994125.1 of Pseudoalteromonas xiamenensis. NCBI lineage: Bacteria > Pseudomonadati > Pseudomonadota > Gammaproteobacteria > Alteromonadales > Pseudoalteromonadaceae > Pseudoalteromonas > Pseudoalteromonas xiamenensis. The sequence continues at coordinate 2,817,451 of NZ_CP099917.1, forward strand.
CGTTTACAAAACCATTCTTTTCATCGCCAACAACTTGAACAGCCGTCCCCGCATTGATTGATCCCAGAATTCGGTAATTTTTGCCAGCTCCACTGTGCACAAAAATATAGAGGTTATCGGTGATATAGGCATTAGGAACAATCGATGTCGATTCGGAAGAGGTTTGTTCTGCTTGCTCAGTCGTTGCTGGCGCTTCAGTAAGCTCTGTTTGTGCAAAAGAGAGTGTTGGTAGCGCAAGCATGCAAGACAACAGCAAGGTCCGTGTATTCATTTCTAAGCCTTTATCGTATATGAAATTCTGCCAATTCTTGCACAGATAGTATGAATTAAACATGACAAGTGCAAGCATTTAGGCGGATGGAGTGAGAATTTTCTAAGTTAAATTTCTTGTACCCCTAAATCCTTAACGTATGCAATTTTAAAGGGGCTTGGCGCGAACGCAAACGAGAATTTATTTGCATTGAAAGGCTAGTTTGTATATTTTGAGCGTTCGATAATTTTTTAGGTTTACACCCACTACATGGATACTGAGATAGAACTGAAGTTTTTACTTTCAGACAATGAAGTACCCCTCGTCCCTGGTTTGTTGATGCAATTTGCGAAAACCGTTAATAACAAACCAACGAAACAACTCCAAAACGCTTATTTTGATACGCCTGAGAGACACCTCAGAAAACTGGATATTGGTTTACGCACTCGTTGCTGCAACGATGAATGTGAGCAAACCATCAAGTTATCCGGTGAAGTCGTCGGTGGTTTACATCAGCGTCCAGAATACAATCTCCCCATTGAAGGTGGTAAACCTAACATCGCGTTATTTGACGCTAACATTTGGCCTACAGGCATGGATGTGGCGTTTATTTCAGCAAACTTACAACCGATTTTTAGCACCAATTTCACGCGCCGAAAATGGCTAATTGAAACTGAAAATGGCAGCCAGTTGGAAGTCGTCTTAGATAAAGGTGAAGTAACGGCTGGCAACCAAAGTGAACCAATTTCAGAGTTGGAAGTGGAGCTCATTGAAGGCGATCGTAGTGATGTTTTTGCGTTTGCAGAACATCTCATCAGCCAATTAGGTGTTCGTTTAGGACTTTATTCGAAAGCGGCCCGTGGCTACCGCATGGCTGATAACAAGCCTCTGATTGCCAACAAAGCGTTGAGTTTTGTGCCGCTTTCTAAACGCGACACCCAAGAGCAAGCGCTTGAAGAGTCGCTGGGTTACGCAATTCGTTTCGTACAGAAGCATGAGCAATGTTATTTCGACGAACCGAAACTTAAAACGCTTAAGCGAGTGTTAGATGGCATTTCACTTATCCGCCACATCTTTTGGTTATTTGACGAAATTGTCGAAAAAGAGGCAACGGAACACCTTCGTAAAGAGTTAAAATGGTTGCTGGGAGAACTAAGTTGGGTTGAAAACGCAATGCAACTTAAAACATACACCTCAAAGCGTCACGCCTACTATAAAAAAATCAATAATGCGCCTGAGCTCGCGCAAGTGATCACCGATCTGCAGGATGTGCAGCCAAGCGAAACCGATATGCAGGACTTATTTCACTGTGCGCGCTATAACCGATTGCTTCTGGCATTAACGCGCTTTTTACTTGAGCGTACGTGGCGTAAAACGTGGAACCAAAAAGCGGCAATTGCAGCGGAGAAACCGATTGTAGAGGTAGCCGCTCAGTTGTTTGAGCGTGACTGGCAGCAGTTAAAACAAATGGTTTTAGAAGACAAATCGTTTAATTCAAATGATTATTTGCAACTAAAGCCACATCTCGAAAACACGATGTTGAACGGCAACTGTCTAGGGTCGCTTTTTGATAAAGAAGACAGACGTATTTTCCGAACGCCATGGCTTGATATCCTCTATGGTGTTTATGAACTTCAAACGCTGTCTTATTTGAAACAACTGTGCGTCGGTCACGGTGATGAGCAACTTGAGGAAATACAGAAGTGGCTTGAACAAAAAGCCAATTTTTTGGTGACGGCGATGGAGCAAAGTCGCGTCGCATCACTCGATAACACACCATACTGGCGATAATTATGCGCCATCTGTTTATCGCTTTACTTTGCCTGATGAGCTGGTCGAGTAAAGCGGTAGATTGGTCTACTTGGTACCAATCAGATAATCTTACTATCCAAAAGCGCCTCGCACAAACAGGTGTCGTTGAAATTAAAGTCTGGATGCAGGTAGATGCCGCCAAAAAGGATAATTTACTCAGTGTCCTTGCGGATGTAGATAATGCCAAAAGCTGGTTACCCCATGTTGAACACGTGACGTTAGTCAGTCGTCCAACACCTGCCCAAAGTATTGTTTATACCCTGTTTGATGCGCCGTTTCCGTTGGCAAAGCGCCAGTTATTTACACGTTCTTGTCTGTCGGTTGAGCCCGTTAATTCCAGATTGGTTTATCAAATGCAAGTCCGTGATATCGTCAACAGCTCTTTACCTGAAGATATCGTCACCGTTACGCCGATGCGAGCACAATGGCGTTTTTACGAGACGGTAGATGGGTTAGTGGTTGAATACGACGCGCTCGCACACCCGAACGGGCGTGTACCATTGTGGCTGGTTAATCGAAATACATTAGCTAGCACAAAAGCGGCGTTTCAGGCTTTGGCTTCGCTGATGCTGAAGCCGAAATATCAGCATTTCTCGCATGGTTTCGAACCGGGGGATTGCACTACATTTGAGCATTTTGAATAAAAGCGCCTACTCGTGTTCTAGTTCATCGTTGCAAAATAAACTTTAAATCGATTTAACCGCGTACTGATTCATCGACTACACTTTAAAGACCCGCATTCTTTGTACGTTGCTATGATTGAAATTGATGACAAAGTGCTGGAAGATTTACGTTCAGGTTTTAGCTTTCCCCCTAAACCTGAAATCCTCCAAGCACTTCAAAATGAATTGAGTCAACCAGAACCTGAGCTAACGCATATTGCGCACATTATCTCCTCCGATGTTGCGACCTCTGCTGCCGTGTTAAAAATCATTAACTCTCCTGCATACGGCTTATCTCGGACGATCACGGATATTAAACAAGCGGTGATGTTTCTTGGCGTCAACTGCATTACTCAAGTTGTGACTGGCTTTTTATTGAAAAAAGCGTTTGACCAAAACGCTTGTTGTATTTCACTTGAACGATTTTGGGATACCGCTGCCGATATTTCGCAGGTCGCGGTGTTGATTGGCGAGCGATTAAAAACACGCGTTCCTGTTGAGAATTTACAGTTGCTTGGACTGTTTCACGATGCAGGGATCCCAGCTATGTCGATGCGATATAAGAATTATCATGAAGTACTAACCCGAGCGGCAGAGCGCCCTGAGCAAACGTTAGAGTATTATGAACGTCAGCAATTTGTAACTACCCATACAGTCGTTGGTTACTATTTGGCGTCGTCTTGGCATTTACCAAAGAATATTTGCCAAATGATCTTGCGCCATCACGATCCTGAGTTTTTAAATGAGTCTGGTGTGAATCAAGAAGATAAATTGACTTTTGCTGCATTAAAACTGGCGGAAAACCTTGTTAATGAAGGAAAACGTTTTAGAAGTTCGGCTGATTGGTATGTTTTTAAAGACAGTGTAATGCTGAATTTGGATATTCATGATGATGAATATGTAGATATTAAAGAGGACGCTGAAGAAATTTTCATTCACTAAAGGCGCGAGCAGCACCTTTAGTGATTACAACCGTTAAACGCTGAAACTTGCGCCACAGCCACATGTTGTCGTTGCATTCGGGTTGTTTACGAAGAAGCGTGCGCCTTCCAAACCTTCAGTATAGTCAACTTCACCATCCACCAAGTATTGAATACTCATTGGGTCAACAACCATCGTTACGCCATTTTTGACGATTTCAAGGTCGCCAGGGTTGGCTTTCTCATCAAATGTAAAACCGTATTGGAAACCCGAGCAACCGCCACCGGTTACATAAACGCGCAATTTCAGATTCGGATTTTCTTCCTCATCGATAAGCTCTTTTACGCGGTTTGCCGCAGCATCTGTAAATTTAATTGGAATCTGTTCTGACATGTCACTAAAAGCCCCAAAACTTGAATAGGCGAATTATCTAATACCTGAGTATTTTAATCAAGTATAGCTCACAGTCGCATACCAAATACGAAACAAAGGCACGCGATAGCGACTGTAAGGTTTCTTGATTCGGGTTTATATAGGAAAAACAAAGTATTGTGGCGTGAAGCGTCGGAAAACTACGTCGTGGCAGAGTACCAATACCTAGATCACTTTAAAGCGTTCAGATATTTCTAAAACCTTGCGCTTGCACAAAGACTTATTCCACATTGTTTGGTAAACTTGCCACATACTGAAAGTAGGAATACGTCAATGTCGCTGGATACGTTGAGGCGTCGATTAGCAATACCAAAAACATCTATTCAATTGTGCTTGCTAGGCATCGCAGCCGGACTGATCGCTGCGGTGTTAATTATTCTTTTCAGACTATCTATTCACTTCTTTCAAGGTCTATATCTAACGGCTGCGGATAATTTTAGTTCACTCTCCGAAGCCGACCGTGTAGTGCTTCCTGTTATGGCCGCATTGTTCATCGCTGTGTTTGCCGATATGACAGGGTTTAAACATTATCGTCTTGGGATCCCATTCGTCATTCATCGTATTAAGCATCACTACGGTCAAATGCCAATCTGGAATACGGCAAACCAGTTTTTCGGTGGGGCAGTCGCTTTAATCTGTGGCTTTTCGGTAGGGCGAGAAGGTCCATCAGTTCATTTAGGGGCGACCGGTGCCAGTATTTTAGCTGAACGCATGCATTTACCTCTAAATGCAGCGAGAACTCTAGGTGGATGCGGTGTCGCTGCGGGTATTGCTGCATCGTTTAATACGCCGCTTGCGGCGGTGATATTTGTAATGGAGGTCGTGCTAAGGGAATATAAAGTTCACATCTTCGTGCCTATAATGCTTGCTGCGGTAACGGGGGCGCTGTTAACGCAAAACGTTTTTGGAACTGATTCAGAATTAGCCCTGATCACGATTAACCCGCTCTCTGGATGGCACTATCCATTTTTAGTACTTTGTGGAGCTGCACTTGGTGCAGTGGCATTTGCGTTCAATCAAAATTTAATGCTCATCATTCGTACGTTCAAATCTATCAATATGTTCCCACGGTTGCTGTTGGCTGGATTGATAGCTGGCGGTATCGGTTATTTAGTGCCCGAAGCGATGGGATCTGGAATGAGTGCGATTACACAAGCTTTGCAATCACCTGACGACATTCAATTACTCACCACCATTTTGATAGCTAAATTATTGGCCACCTTGTTTGCTATAGGCCTTGGTATTCCTGGCGGATTGATAGGGCCGGTGATTGGGCTCGGGGTTGTCATGGGCACCTTAATGTCGTTTTTTGGTCAATGGATTAGTCCTGGTGTTGATGTCAGCGGTACCTACGGCGTATTAGGAATGGCGGGGCTTTTAGCTGCAACGTTACACGCGCCGCTGGCAGCGCTCACTGCCGTTATGGAATTAACCTCTAGCCCACAAATCATTGTTCCGGCTATGTTGGTGATTTCGACAGCCTACGTGACTGCACTGCAAGTGTTTGGGAATCGTTCAATTTTCTTGCAGCAGCTCGATTTTCAAGGACTGCCGTACCAAGTTTCACCGGCCACTGAAGCGTTGCAAAAAGTAGGGATCATGGCTGAAATGGAAGAAGACTTTAAACTGCTCTACTCCGATGATAAAGAGCAAATAAAGGACACATTGGGCGCGGTAAACAGTCAAACGCCGCTCATCGTTTACGATGAGCAAAATGGCTACCGCTTGGCGGAATATGATTTGAGTCTAACCGGCGAGGGCAGTGTGTCTATTTCGTATATTCCCCTACAAGGACTGTCCAATCAAGCTACACTCGCGGACGCATTCGACATTTTAAAAGATAAGCGCAGTGGAGCGGTTTACGTCTATAACCGTAAAGATAAACAGCAAATTATGGGAATTTTACGTTGGGATCAACTGCGTAATATTATTACTCACCGACAAACCTTACTTTAAATTTGAGGGCAAGATGAGCGTCGTACTAATTTATAAATTTTTGCATGTCTTTTTTATGGTTGCTTGGTTCGCTGGGATCTTTTATTTACCGCGATTGTTTGTTTATCACGCCATGACAGAAGACCGAAATGCCAGCGCGATGTTAAAAATCATGGAACGTCGCCTACTTTATTTCGTGACGCCTTTTGCCATCTTCACCGCCGTATTTGGATTGCTCATGATCATGGAATACGGTCGAGAGTGGTTCAGAATGAGTATGTGGCTTCACTATAAATTAGTGCTGGTGATCGCGCTTTATATTTATCATGGTTATTGTTTTAAACTGTTAGCGGATTTTAAGCATGATAGAAATCGAAGAAGTGATCGTTTTTATCGTATTTTCAATGAGTTCCCGGTGTTGGTTTTACTTGCCATCGTATTTTTAGCGATTGTGAAACCAGCACTCTAAAATTAAGACAAATTCTGTTAAAATCGCCGGCCAAATGGTTTGGTGAATGTGTGGTCTTATTCGACTATACAGAACAAAGCGTTGGGATGGGTGAGCGTAATGCAAACCCGATATCAAATTGTGATTTAGGAATTGCCTCCATGTTAAGTTTCCAAGGTGAACATATTCTTTCTGTAAATCAGCTCAATCGAGACGCTATTGAGCAGATCTTTGCGGTGGCCAAACGTATGGAGCCATACGCAAAAAAACACAAGCGTACGCGTGTGTTGGAAGGAGCAATTTTAGCAAATCTGTTTTTTGAACCAAGTACGCGCACTCGTGTCAGTTTTGGTACGGCGTTCAATTTATTGGGTGGTTTGGTCCGTGAAACAACCGGTATGCAAAGTTCTGCGCTTGCCAAAGGCGAATCGCTCTATGACACAGCTCGCGTAATTTCAGCGTATGCGGATGCGGTTGCAATGCGCCATCCTGATGCAGGCTCTGTTGCTGAATTTGCGACTGGCTCTGACGTACCAGTCATTAATGGTGGTGACGGTCCAAATGAACACCCAACTCAAGCTTTACTGGATTTGCTGACCATTGAGCGTGAACTGGAACGCTACGGTAAAAACGTGGATGGTTTTCACATCGCCATGGTTGGTGATTTAAAATATGGTCGTACGGTCCATTCTTTGTCAAAACTTCTGTGTCATTACAAAAACGTAAAATTTACTATGGTGGCACCTGATGGATTGCAAATGCCAGATTACATTCTAGATACAGTATCAAATGCTGGGCACCAAATAGAGTTGGTGTCAAAAATGGAAGGTAATTTGGCTGCGGATATCGTGTATCAAACACGTATTCAGGAAGAACGATTCCCGTCACAAGAAGAAGCAAATAAATACCGTGGTGGGTTTAAAATCAGTCAAGCGATATACAACGCTCACTGTAAGCCTGAATCGGTATTGATGCATCCGTTGCCTCGAGACAGTCGTCTAGATGCAAATGAACTTGATAATGATTTGAATAGCAACGACAACTTAGCAATTTTCCGCCAGGTTCAAAATGGCGTTTTAATCCGAATGGCGCTTTTTGCGTTAACGCTAGGTGTCGATAATGTAGTGGAAAAATACGAGGCCGAGGTGCCTTGGTTTAGCCGTAAACGCAACAGCTAATAGGATAAAGCATGACTATCAGCCAAGAACTTTTTGCCCGAGCGCAAGAATCTATTCCTGGTGGGGTAAACTCGCCAGTTCGTGCCTTCAACGGCGTTGGTGGAACGCCTCTGTTTATTACTCGTGCAGAAGGTGCATATACTTTTGATGCAGATAATAACAAATACATTGATTATGTCGGCTCTTGGGGGCCGATGATCTTAGGCCACAATCACCCAGAGATTAAAGCTGCTGTGTTGAACGCGGTTGAAAATGGCCTGAGCTATGGCGCACCTACCAAAACCGAAATTTTGATGGCGGAAAAAGTAAAATCACTGGTTCCATCTATCGAAAAAGTGCGCATGGTGAGCTCCGGTACGGAAGCAACAATGAGCGCTATCCGTTTGGCTCGTGGTTACACAGGTCGTGATAAAATTCTGAAATTTGAAGGATGTTATCATGGTCATGCGGATTCATTATTGGTGAAAGCGGGTTCTGGCGCCTTAACAATGGGTGTGCCAAATTCACCAGGGATCCCTGCGGATTTTGCGAAGCACACGCTAACGGTTTCATTCAATAACCTAGAAGAAGTGCGTGCTATTTTTGCAAAATATCCAGAAGAGATAGCGTGTATTATTGTCGAACCAGTTGCGGGTAATATGAACTGCATACCACCGGTTGATGGCTTTTTAGAAGGTTTACGCACCGTTTGTGATGAATACCAAAGTGTTCTGATTTTTGATGAAGTTATGACGGGGTTTCGTGTTGCGCTAGGCGGTGCTCAGGCATATTACGACATTAAGCCAGATTTAACCTGTTTAGGTAAAGTCATTGGTGGTGGCATGCCTGTGGGCGCATTTGGTGGAAAGCGTGAAATAATGGATTACATTGCGCCGGTAGGTCCAGTGTACCAAGCGGGTACGTTGTCAGGTAACCCAATTGCTATGGCTGCAGGTTTGAAAGCGCTCGAATTACTTGACGCGCCTGAGCTTCACACATCGCTAGAAGCGAAAAGCAAAGCGCTATGCGAAGGTTTCCAAGCGGCGGCTGACAAAGCGGGCATTCCTTTGACCACAAACTACGCTGGTGGTATGTACGGTTTCTTCTTCACGACAGCTGAGAAAGTGACGAGTTATCAACAAGCAACAGAATGTGACGTTGAACGTTTTAAACGTTTCTTCCATCTCATGTTGGAAGAGGGAGTATACCTTGCCCCTTCTGCGTTTGAAGCAGGTTTTGTCAGCACTATGCACAGTGATGCCGACATTCAGGCAACAATTGATGCTGCGGAACGCGTGTTTGCTAAGCTTTAAATGTTGTCAGTGTTAAAAAAAGAGGGGGGACAGTGTCCCCATTCTCTATGAGAATGATTATGACGTGACCCTATTTTCTCTCGTCATCAATCATTTTATGTTTAACCTAACTTTTTCTTAATTTCCCCGCTTTTGCCTTGCTCAAAGTATGTGAAAACGTTAATCCTGTGAGCCATTTATATATGGTTGAGAATCAATCTATTCGTCAGCAAACTTGAGAAAGTCACCTCAAATGATTTTTTAGTTCATAATTAGCCAAAAATGAAATGTCATTACAAAATAGAAATACCTGAAAATAGTTCAAATATCATACTGAAACCACATGGATTGTTCATTAAATTACATAAGTTACAATAATTTGTTGCAAGTAATTCCTTTTTTATGTACAAACCCGACCTGAAATATTTCCAAAAACGCAAAAAAGGAACTGCGAAAATGAAATCAAAAATGTTTACTAGTTTAGCATTGCTTGCTGTCATGTCTGTGAATGTACATGCTGAAGATAAAAAAGTTGGCACAGGTCCAAACCCATTTTCTGACTGTGGTATTGGTGCAGCTCTTTTCCAAAACAATAAAGTGCTAGCAGTAACGTCAAACATTATTTGGGATATCGGTACAACGGCGGTAACTTCTGCTACAGCAAGTCCAGAGACATGTAATGGTAAAACGGTAACTGCGGCGAAATTTATCCTTGAAAGCTATGATAACTTATCTGAAGAAGCTGCTCGTGGCGAAGGTGAACACCTTGTTGCTCTATTAAACATCATGGAAGTTAATTCAACTCGTCATATGGAAGTGATCAGCGGTATTCGCTCGGAGATGTCGTCAAACTTGGCATCTACAGAGTTTAATTCTGCGGATAAAAAGGCAAAATCAATTGCGTTTTACAATGCACTAGTTGCAGCTATCTAATGTATTGAGGTTTCACTTGCAGAGTGACGCCATTTTACAATGAGATATTACTTTTATGCAGTGTTACTTTTAGCAACACTGCTTTCACCGAAAATTGCTATTAGTCAATCTATTGATTCAGGCCTCATTCCTCAGTTAGCGAATGAAAAAAAGTGGCATCAGCTCCTTTTTCTAAATGAGCAAGGTGAGCCAACCGTTTCTAATGATGGGTTTTATCTATCACAATATCAGGACTTTTCACCGGAGCAAGAGCTTAGAAATACGCTTCGTGCATTTAATGAACCGGTAGGGAACAATCCTAATAATCATGCGCTGTGTAAATACAAAGCACGTAAAATTTGGCTGGAAAGTCAACTACCTGTATTCAATCAAAAAATTAAGAATATTAAATGCCCTAGCTTTGAGGAATTCAAGAATTATACCCAAATTGATTCGATTAGCTTGGTTTTTGCAACTGGGTATTTAGGAAATCCAGCATCTTATTACGGCCATTTACTCCTCAAACTGAACACTTCATCATTAGGTAGACTATACGATCCTGCTATTAACTTTGGTGCAGATGTTCCTCCAGATGAGAACATGCTGATTTACATAATAAAAGGATTGGTAGGTGGATATAGCTCTTCGTTCACTACTCAGGGCTTTTTCTATCATTTACAAAACTACGGTGAGAATGAGTTCCGTGACCTATGGGAGTATCAACTAGACCTTACGGATGAAGAACGTATTTTTCTTATAGCCCACTTATGGGAACTGCAAAATAGGAAATTTACTTACTACTTTTTAAATAAAAACTGTGCTTTTTTCATGGCTAATGCACTTAATCTTGTATTAAACATCCCGGCCTCACAAAGTTGGAAACCTTGGGTTGCCCCCCAAACTGTCGTACAACAGCTAGCGCAATTTCAGCCCGAAAAAATAAAAAAGCGGAAATATCATCCGTCTAGACAGAGTCGTCTTTATCAGCGCTATGCAAAACTATCTGAGTCAGAAATAGCCTTAGTAACTTACTTTGCTGAAAACCCAGAAAAACTATCAATCGAGGCTCTTGAAAACGAATCTATTCCCTCTCAGCACAATGTATTGGACACTTTGATTGACTATTATCAATTTCTACGACAACCTGAATTGAAAGAGCAAGACCCCAATAATCTTCATTATTCAAAAGTGTTATCACTTAGGTATCAATTACCTTCTGGTAATGGGCACGTTCTATTTAATTCATCAAATGTACCTGACCTTGGTCGTCCTTTAAGCAGGTCATCGCTCGGTTTGTTTCATACAGAATCAGATTCTTGGGGAATACTTTCAATTAGACCAGCCTATTATGATCCGCTTGATTCAAGTTACGGACATGTCAGGCATTCAGGTCTGTCCATGGGAGAAATCAAGATGCGAATTTCCCAAAACAAAGCTACAACAATAGAATCTTTGAATTTAGTGAATATTCTGAATGTGAGGCAAAATTATACTATGCTACCCGGTGACCAGAGTCACTCATGGTTCCTACAAGTAGGCCTGCAAAGAAAGCTTAATAACAACAATCCCCCCTTAGCTGGTTTTGTACATGCTGGTTACGGCTATGCAGGTTCTTTTATTAAAGATTCTGTTTCATTGGCTGGTTTCTTCGGTGCCGGATTTCACGATACTAAACTCGATAGTTCAGGCCTTTTTTTGAGCACTAATTTGATTCTCAATGGCTATTTAAATGACCTTCAGGCTTGGAATATTCAACTAGAACGAAAATATGGCTTTGATCAACAAGCAACAGCGCTCAAAGCGACGTTTAGACATAAAGTAAACGATGCTATGGATTTGCGATTTAACTACCGCTATCAGAAAGAAATTAAGGAAAATTTGGTTGGCGTGGAAGTTGGTTGGTATTGGTAATAGTAAAAAGGCTAAAAACTTTAATATATAAAAAACCAAGTTTTCTAGGAATTGAATTGTAAACATCGTTTTCTCTACAAACCTTTTCATCCCTATCTTAGAAATCCAAACTAAATTTATTTCTATTGACGGGTGTTGCTCGGTAATAAATTGTTTATTTTGTTCCTGATATGATACAAATGTACCCTTATTGGTTTCTTTTGGTGTTGATGTGTCTATGAAAAAGGCAATTTTTACGTTAGCAATTGGCGATAATCCTATGTATCAGGCTGCGATACTGAGTTTTAAATATTACGCTAAGCGAGTTGGGGCAGACCTCATCATATCTGATGCGTTGAGCTATAAGATTGATGTCATTAATCCTCAATATCATGCAAGTCCTGCGTGGGCTGAAAAGCTGAGAATAGGAGAGTTACTCAATGAATATGACCGTGTACTTTACTTAGATGCCGATATTCTCATTTCCCCTCATGCTGCAGACATCTTTGAGCAGTTCAAAAATCCAGATGTGGTTTATATGCTGAACGAAGGGGAAAGCCAAGACCGCAGTGCCGAAAGAGCATTGATAGAATCATATTTGGGAAAGGTGGATTGGCCTTTGCAAAATGGGAAGCCGATTTATTATAACGTCGGGGTTATTTTAGCCTCTAAGCCGTGTAAGCTTTTTGATTTTGCAGATCTACAAGGCTTGCAATCGGTTTGCAATCGAATTCGATTTTATGAGCAAACTTATTTCAATTACCTGTTGTTTAAACATAATTTAGAACATGAAGCGCTTCCTTCACGCTTTAATCGTATGGATATGTTTGGCAAACAGGGTTATCACAAAGCTGATTTTATTCATTACGCAGGAAAAGGTTATACGAAAAATAGCCGACGACGCGACGTTCAATATTTACGAGACTTTGCAACCATGTACTCCGGTATTATTAATGACTCAGAAATAAGGAAATTGAGGAAATTGGCTTGGGAGCGATATTTAGAGAGCGTGTATACCAAATATCCAATGCCAAATTGGTTAATTAGACTATGCAGTGAACAGTTTGTACCTAACTGATATATCTACACTTAAAGCTAAGTAAACAAATACGAGTCTTTCTCTATTCGCCAAACTTGTGATGTCGACTTAGCTTTATCTATCAATAAAGTCTTATGCAGTCGATTATCAATAGAAAAAAGTTGTACTGAGACGAGAGGGATCCCGCCAATATACTCGCAGATAAAAAGAATATGTGCTGCTCGTATGTCGTTTTGGTTGTCAGCTAGAGCCATTCGCTTTGCTTCATTCGCAAAACTTGAAACAATTGAACGAATAGGTGGAAGATGAACATCGGGTAGGGTAAATCCGAGTAATACTTCGGCAAGTCCTAGATATTGCGCCGAAGAGAGTGTTGAGTTGGGGACCGTAAGTATTTCATTAGAGGTTTTTATAAAGCGTCCGCTGCGCTCAATAAGTTGATTTAAGGCGTGGTAGTTGAACGGGGAGTAGTACTGTCCTGTATGTGGGTTAAGCGTTGTCGTGACCACTTTCATCATTCCCCCTAGCAATGCGCTGACTTGTGAGAATTGGTCAGCAACGGATTGTGGTACGGGTTGATCCAAGGTATGGCACGTGGAGAACAAGATATGTCCTGTGGCATTAAAAAAATAATGAACGGGCAGTTCGTTACGTTGAACAGGTTTTGACTGCGTAAACAATTTTGTAAGAGAACGAAACCAAGTCAAACGCGGTCACTCCAAGTTTTAAGATAATGAATAATTCAACATGCGCCCTTAGTAGGGCGCATGTTTGAAGAATAGCGATTAACCTATCGTATACGTTTCGGCAGATTCTGCGACCACGTTGCCCGATTTGTCGAGCACCTGAAGCGTCGATGCCGCAGTTTGCGTGCCAGACACGGTAAAATCGATGGCGTCTGTGCCCCAGTTTGCAGCAGTGATTACGCCATCTCCTTCAGCGAATTTCACTTTGCCAGCTTCTACAGGTAAGAACTGACCTTGAATTCGATAAGTCGTGCCTGTCGCGAGAGCGGTTCCTGATGGAATTGCGACAAACGTTTTGGCATCAACAATATCATTAATAGTTGGAGTTTGTGTGAGTAAGCCACTTAGCCAATTGATCAATTGCAAATAATCCGGATCCGAGTTAATTGAATCGAGGTCACCCGCGTACGAGCGAATAAAGGAGGGGGTTACAAACATGTACGTGTCTTTGTGAAGTGTCCAAGATGTCGACATAGAGGATTCGCTAAAGCAAGGACCTAGTTTTAATTGCTGCTTATTTTGCTGACAATCGGCGTACACAACGATTGCGCTGACAATTGGCATACCCATTAAATATTCGCAAACAAATACAATATTACCGACTTTGCTATTGGTTTGGCTTGAAGACCCAGAGATGTTCAAACCTTCTTTACCTATCGAAGAGACCATGGCTGACGCGAAGCTCATTTCACCTGCACCCGTTGCAAGGCCTAATAAGGATTCAATCAGTTCTTTGCTGAAGTCAGCGCCAAAGCTCTTGGTTTCGTATTTTACATCTTCTTCAGTGACGTGTACGAAAAGGCCGGAACCACTGATAATATTTTGCAGAGCTTCGTAGTTGTACAACGAGTAAGGTTTATTCGTCGCGGGGTTTTTCGTCGTTGTGATCGCTCGTGACATACCAGCGAAAAATACGGACACTTCGGCAAATACTTTTTGTACTGACTCCGAAAGCGGGGTGTTGGCATCAATGGTACTAGCCATCATGATGTTGCCCGTTTCATTAAAGATATAATATTTTTTTGCTTCGATGTTGTTTGGATTTTTTACTGCTGGCTTCAGCGGTACCGTTTGGTCAGATGTTGCCATAATCATTCCTTTTTCTGCGGTGAATTTAGATGTTTAAGTTATTTATTTTATTAATCAAGGGTTTAAGGTGTTTTTATTTCTTTTTTCTACATTGGCTGAATGACTAAAAGAATTCTAGGTCAGCTGTGACTCGCCGTTATTGAGCAAATGTGAGTAATTTCTTTGTTAATATAGTTAATGATTTAGTTTCATTCTAGTTACACAGTCTTACAGTTTTAATTTATTGTTTTATAGGGATAACCTATGCAGTTTATTTGGGTCTTTAAATTTTTGTACTTAAATTCCCCCAAGTATTCGCAATTTATGTGTTTTTATTGTTAAATGTCTTGGCGCGATTTTAGGTGCGCTAACATTTTTTTAGGGAATAAAAATGAAAAAAACACTTCTTGCGCTTTGCGCATTAGGAATGACAAATCTTACTTTTGCAGACGTTGCTAACGAATATGGCGAAACGCAAAGCCTGCTCGTCAATGAAGATGTTAAAACGCTTCATATCGTTGATATTAATGCTGATAATCGTAAAGACTTAGTGTGGGTCACTTCAGATGGCAGTGTTAAGTACAAACTACGCAATAATGATGCGAAAGCAACGTTAGATACCTTACCGGGTACGCGTTGGCGTTTAGAGTATGCGAACGATAAAGGATTGAAGTTTATTGATTTTACTCAAAATGGTGGTGTGATTACCGTTAATGGTCGCTATTTTTTCAAAATTACAGAGTTAATGATGACAGAAAATGGCGAATTATCATTTTGTACATCTAAATCGGAAGGTTTGAATCGTACCGACTGTGGTTGGAACTATCGTGTAACCGATATTCTACCAAATATGATGAAAGGGACTGATGATGACACTGGCTGGGATTGGGTCGCCTATAGATTAGTTCAATAAGCAACTGTACTGTTCAATAAAAAAGGCCGGTTCATGACC
This sequence comes from Pseudoalteromonas xiamenensis, assembly GCF_030994125.1. Taxonomy (NCBI): domain Bacteria; kingdom Pseudomonadati; phylum Pseudomonadota; class Gammaproteobacteria; order Alteromonadales; family Pseudoalteromonadaceae; genus Pseudoalteromonas; species Pseudoalteromonas xiamenensis. The sequence continues at coordinate 2,832,967 of NZ_CP099917.1, forward strand.
AGCCTTTTTTTATTCATTTGGTTATTACAGGCCAGCAGCTGCGCGTAACGCATCCGCTTTGTCTGTTTTTTCCCAGCTGAATGCAGTGAACGTATCATTGCCCACCGTCATTTCAAACGGTTCGCGACCAAAGTGGCCGTACGCAGCAGTCATTTGGTACATTGGGTGAAGAAGGTCAAGCATCTTCGTAATACCATATGGGCGTAAATCAAAGTGCTCACGTACCAGTTCTACTAATTTATCTTCAGACACTTTACCTGTTCCGAATGTTTCAATAGAGATTGATGTTGGCTCTGCCACACCGATAGCGTAAGAAACTTGAATTTCACATTTGTCTGCAAGGCCTGCAGCTACGATGTTTTTAGCAACGTAACGGCCTGCATATGCTGCAGAACGGTCAACTTTAGATGGATCTTTACCTGAGAACGCACCACCACCGTGACGAGCCATACCGCCGTATGTATCTACAATAATTTTACGACCGGTCAAACCACAGTCGCCTACTGGACCACCAATAACAAAACGGCCAGTTGGGTTAATGAAATATTTCGTATTTTCAGTTAACAACTCTGCAGGAAGCGTGTGCTTGATAATGTTTTCCATTACTGCGTTGACTAAGTCTTCTTGCTTGATGTCTGGGTTGTGTTGAGTTGAAAGTACCACGGCGTCAATTGCGACTGGTTTACCATCTTCATAGATAAACGTTACTTGAGATTTCGCATCTGGACGTAACCAAGGAAGAATACCAGACTTACGCGCTTCAGCTTGACGCTCTACGAGACGGTGTGAATAGTAGATTGGCGCAGGCATAAGAGTCGGTGTTTCGTTTGTCGCATAACCGAACATAAGACCTTGGTCACCAGCACCTTGTTCTTCAGGCTTTGAACGGTCAACGCCTTGCGCGATTTCAGGTGATTGTTGACCGATTAGGTTCATGATGCCGCATGTATCGCCATCAAAACCAACGAATGAAGATGTGTAGCCGATGTCGGTGATTACTTTACGTGTAATTGACTCAAGATCGACCCATGCGTTTGTTGTTACTTCACCTGAGATGATAGCAACACCAGTTTTAACCATTGTTTCACAGGCTACGCGCGCGTGTTTGTCTTGTGCAATAATCGCATCCAAAACCGCATCAGAAATTTGATCTGCGATTTTATCCGGATGTCCCTCAGAAACTGATTCAGAAGTGAATAAATGTCTTGCCATTGTATTTAAGCTCACAATTATTTTTGCGCTCACAAACTACGTTAACAGCGCACCAACGAAAATTAAGGGCGTCATTTTATCGAAAAGCATTGCGGTTGCCTAGTTTTTTTACGCCTAGACGTCCGTGTTGCATTAATTTTTTTCAAGTAACTAAAACTGGTTACAAAATTCAAGCTTGTTCCTATTTTTTCTTATTATTAAGCGTTGCAGGACTGGCTCCAATAAGTAAAAATGGGGTTCAATTTACCCGCGCAGAACTATTAATCTAGGAGAATTCATGCCATCTCGCAAAGAACTCGCGAATGCGATCCGCGTTTTGTCGATGGACGCAGTACAAAAAGCTAAATCAGGTCACCCAGGCGCCCCTATGGGCATGGCGGATATCGCCGAAGTCCTTTGGCGCGATTATCTAAAGCACAATCCAAATAACCCTGATTGGTATGACCGTGACCGCTTTGTGCTGTCAAATGGCCATGGATCAATGCTGATTTATTCTTTGCTACACCTTGCAGGTTACGATTTGTCGATTGATGACTTGAAGAATTTTCGTCAACTTCACTCAAAAACACCAGGTCACCCAGAGTATGGTTATGCGCCAGGGATTGAAACTACGACAGGTCCTCTAGGTCAAGGCATCACTAATGCTGTTGGTATGGCTATCGCTGAAAAAGCGCTTGCAGCCCAATTTAACCGCGGCGAATATAACATTGTTGATCACCACACTTATGCATTTTTAGGTGATGGCTGTTTGATGGAAGGTATCTCTCACGAAGCGTGTTCACTCGCGGGAACACTAGGTCTTGGTAAGCTTATCGCATTTTGGGATGACAATGGCATTTCAATCGATGGTCACGTGGAAGGTTGGTTTACCGATGACACAGTAAAGCGTTTTGAGTCTTACGGTTGGCATGTTATCGGTGGTGTTGATGGGCATGACAGTGATGCTATTAAAGCAGCTATCGAAGCGGCTCGTGCAGAAACGGAGAGACCTACACTAATCTGTTGTAAAACAGTGATTGGCTACGGCTCGCCAAATAAGTCAGGCAGTCACGATTGTCACGGTGCACCGCTTGGCGATGAAGAAATTGCAGCAGCACGTGAGTTCTTAGGTTGGAAACACCCGGCATTTGAAATTCCAGAAGACGTGTATGCAAAATGGGATGCAACGTCACGCGGACAGCAAGCGCAAAGTCATTGGTTAATTAAATTTACTCAATATCAACTTGAGTATCCAGAGCTTGCTGCTGAATTTGAACGCCGTATGAAGAATGAACTTCCAGTAGACTGGAAAGAAAAGTCGGATGCATACATTGCGTCATTGCAAGCAAACCCTGCAAACCCTGCAACGCGTAAAGCGTCACAAAATGCGCTAAATGCGTTTGGTCCATTACTGCCAGAGTTTATGGGCGGTTCTGCAGACTTGGCGGGCTCAAACCTTACCTTATGGGATGGCTCTAAAGGCCTTACTGCTGGTGATGCGTCAGGCAACTACGTGTTCTACGGTGTACGTGAATTTGGTATGTCGGCGATCATGAATGGTATTGCACTTCATAAAGGTTTTATCCCATACGGTGCTACATTCCTAATGTTCATGGAGTATGCGCGTAATGCAGTTCGTATGGCTGCTTTAATGAAACAACCGAGCATTTTCGTTTACACGCACGATTCAATCGGATTAGGTGAAGATGGTCCAACGCACCAACCTGTAGAGCAAATCGCAAGTATGCGTATGACGCCAAATCTTATTAATTGGCGTCCATGTGACCAAGTTGAGTCAGCGGTTGCGTGGCAACAGGCGATTGAGCGTAAAGATGGTCCTACATCACTTATTTTCTCTCGCCAAAATCTTGAGCAACAGGCTCGCACGGATGAACAAGTTGCAGCGATTAAGCGCGGAGGTTACGTACTAAGCTGTGATGGCTCACCTGAAATCATCCTTATTGCAACTGGTTCTGAAGTCCAGCTTGCGGTTGATGCAGCTGAAGTGTTACGTGGCAAAGGTAAGAACGTTCGTGTGGTTTCAATGCCTTCTACGGATGCATTTGACGCACAGTCGGCTGAATACCAAGAAAGCGTATTGCCGCGTTCAATTACCCGTCGTGTAGCTATTGAAGCGGGTATTAGTGACTTCTGGTACAAATACGTCGGCTTAAATGGCGCGATTGTAGGCATGACGACCTTTGGTGAGTCTGCACCTGCAGGTGAGCTATTCAAGCTGTTCGGATTTACGGTTGAAAATGTGGTAGAAAAAGCAGAAGCGTTATTCTAATCTCATTAACCCAGGTATAAAAAACCCGCTCAATGAGCGGGTTTTTTTCGATTAGTACAATAACATCACCATTCGTGACGAAAGTGAAGTGGACTAAGCCACTTATACTTTAAATTGTGAAACCGATAAACGAAGTTCTTCAGCGAGTTTTGCTACTTCAGAACTCGATATGGACGTTTGGTTAGCACCTTCCGCCGTCTGTTCCGCAATAGCAACAATTGACTCTAAGCGTTCACTGATTTCTTGTGCCACTTGTTGTTGCTCTTGCGCCGCAGTTGCAATTTCTTCACTCACATCGTGAGCTTGAGAAACGGCTTGAGTAATTGAATTAAGTGCTTGTGCAGCTAAATCACTTTGCTCAACACACGACTCTGCTTGATGTTTGCCTTTCGACATTGCATGTACCGCTTCCTGAGCACCACTTTGCAGTGACTCAATCATCGTTTGAATTTCTTGCGTTGACTCTTGCGTTTTACTTGCAAGCGAACGTACTTCATCCGCTACAACCGCAAAGCCTCTACCTTGTTCACCTGCACGAGCCGCTTCAATCGCAGCATTAAGTGCAAGAAGGTTAGTTTGCTCCGCAATACCACGAATTACATCCAAAATGCTACCAATGGATGCGCTGTCTTGGTGGAGTTTATTGATAACGCGAGAGGCTTCATCGACTTCGCGAGCAAGTTGCTCAATCGTGTGTTTATTCTCGTTAGAGATACCTTTTACACGCTCAGCTTCTTTATCTGCGTTTTTAATTTCTAAGAGCGCTTGGTGTGCACTGTTGCTTACACCATGCGAGGTGCTACTCATTTCAGTTGTTGCAGTCGCAGCTTGCTCAACTTGTGCTTGCTGGTTGCGAATCGCTTGACTTGACTCTGTCGTAATCGCAGATGTTTCTTCTGAAGCGGCAGCAAGCTGCGTCGAGCGAGATACAATACCCGTGATTAGCTCACGCAGATTATCGATTAAGCTATTACATGAGCGAGCAAGCTCACCAAATTCGTCCTTTGCTTTATCATCGAGTCGTTGTGTCATGTCGCCACGAGCAACAATGTCCAGAATGCGGTTAACTTCAGCAAGTGGAGTGGTAATTTTGCTGATCGTTGCATAGGCTACACCGATAGCGATCAGTGTCGCGATGATCATGCCCATCCACGTCCATAAATTTGCCGAATCGACGTCTTCTCGAACGCCTTTTTGTAATTTGAAAGCGACTTCACTGGCTTCAAGCAACAGCTCATCTAGCTGGGTTAACGCTGCGTTTGTTGCTTTTTCTGCGTCTTCTAACTCTTTTTGCGTCATCTCAATCGCATTGATTAGGCGACGTTGATTCTCAACTAAACCATTTGATCCTGAAACGTTCTTCTGTACAGCAGCAAAATAGTTGTTGAGGTCATTCAACATATCAGCATCCAGTTTTTGGACGATAGGTGTGAGTAACGCCATGCTTTTTTCAAGCTCAGTGATGAAATAAGCTTGCTCGCGTTTTACGATTTCAAGCGTATTTAAATTATCAACCGTCAATATATCTGTGCTTTTAGAAACCAATGAAGTGAAATTAGTTTCCATGTTATTAGCCGCTTGAGCCGCACGTTTATCCATGTCAGCAAAGCCATCTAAATCGATAATATCGAGTACGACCGTGTTTGCATCTTCAGCCGCCGTTTCAAGCGCCTCAAGTTGTGTACGAGTAGACTTTTTAAGCGACAATTCAAGCGCTTTATCTTTCATTAGATTATCAACAGACTTTAAAAATGCCTGATAGGTTTCACCAACTTCATTCGCGCTTTTTGTTAACTTCGCATTATTGTTATGGCTTACAACCGTCTTTAACTCTTGATAAGTGCTATCAAACGTTTCTTTACGTTTTGCAAAAGCACCCTTTAACGTTGAAAGTTTATCTTCTGATTTGGCGTAAAAGCTACCTTGCGCCACTTTACTCATCAATGAGAATTCTACCTGCAACTCTGAACTTTTATCCAAAGCTGGTAGAGACAGGGTATTAACTAACTGAGTGGAGCTGTCAATATTTGCTATTCTCATCAAGGAGTTACCCCCAATCATAAGTAATAGCAACGTGATGAAGATAAACCCACCCCAAATACGCTGGCTGACGGTTAGATTCATAGAATATTCCAAATTTACTAATCGAATTGAATACTTATCGGAATTATGTAGGATAAGTTAAGTCTTTTATAGCAGATGTCAGCAATAATTTCAGTTAAATAGGTTAAATGTTTGCATCTACTTTTATAAATTCTTGTGTGTCTAAATTCAGTAATGTCATGGCACCTCCCCAAACGTAACCGGTATCTAATGCTATAATATTAGAACGTTCCGTTTTTCCTTCTAAAGCAGCCCAATGTCCAAAGACGAGGTTGCAAGGTGGCGTTTTGAGCGCGGGGTGCTTAAACCAAGGGATCAAGGACCCATCACTGTCTACACCTTCTTTGTTTGACAGGTTGAGTTCGCCATTTGGTTCTAAAAAACGCATTCGAGTGAAGACGTTAACGATTGCTCTAAATCGAATAAACTCGTCACTTGAAACGACGTCCTTTACAGATGCTTCACCATACATCGCTTTAAAAAAATTTTTAGCGTCGTTGCCTTGGTAACACCTTGACGCTTCTCGCGAAAAGGCGAGTGCTTGTTCTTTTGTCCAAGTTGGGTAAATGCCAGCATGGCTTATCAACGTGTCTGATGCATGATGATAAAGAGCAAGCGGCTGTGAGGATAAAAAACACAGCAGATTTTCTTTCTCGGGATATGCAAACAGTGTTGCTAACTTATCTTTCGGGTTTGGTGCTTTTCCGAGTGCTTGGCAAGCAAGTAAATGCAAATCATGATTGCCAAGTGTGATAGAGACACTGGCTGCGTGTTTTTCTAAAAAGTAAGACACGCCAGCGAGTCTGGGCCTCTTGCAACAATGTCGCCGACACAATATAAGTGGTCTTGGCTTGGATTGAAGTCGACGATGTCCAACAACGTCTGTAAAGGTTCAAAACAACCCTGTAAGTCACCGACAACGTAATTTGCCATTGATTAGTGCAAAATGTTCGGCGTGCTTAAACGAAAGACCGTGATAGGCGCTTGGAATTGATGACCAAATTCGTTGCGCATCACATAGTAGCCTTGCATTGTACCTACTGGTGTGTCGAGTACGGCGCCACTTGTATATTTGTAGCTTTCACCCGGGCGAATAGTTGGGGTTTCACCAACCACACCTTCGCCTTCAACTTCCGATTCTTTGCCATTTGCATCGGTGATTAGCCAATAACGGCTTTCTAGTGTTGCATTACACAAACTATGGTTTTTGATGGTAATCGTGTACGCAAAGACATATTTGTCTTGTTCAGGCTCAGATTGAGCTTCAACGTAAAAGGTTTCGACAGAAACCTTTATCGGTGAATTTAAATTACGGTTGTCTGTCATGGAGATAGTTAGCAATTGCGATGAACTGAGTTAAAGATATGTTTTCTGCACGGAGTGTTGCATCGACACCTAGTTCTGCCAGTTCTGCTTCAGTGAGTAGGTTAGATAAGCTGTTTCGTAGTGTTTTACGGCGTTGATTGAACGCTTCCAAACACACCGTGTTGAGCAATTTTGTACTTTTCGCCGTTCTTGCACTTGGATCTTTCGGGATCAAACGTACTACAGCAGAGTCCACTTTAGGTGCTGGTTTAAAGCACGTTGGTGGGACTTCAATAACAGGCATTGCGTGGCAATAGTATTGCGTCATAACGCTTAAACGACCAAACGCTTTGCTACCAGGACTTGCCACCATACGGTTAACCACTTCTTTTTGTAGCATGAAGTGCATATGTTCGACATTATCCACGAATTCAAACAAATGAAATAGCAGAGGAGTTGAAACGTTGTAGGGTAGGTTACCAAATATTTTTAGTTTTTTGTCGTCTTTAATAAGCGATGAAAAATCAAACTTCATCGCGTCGCCTTGATTGACGGTCAATTTAGGACCTAAAAAAGGATGATGGATCAAACGCTCAGCTAGATCCTTATCCAATTCAACAACAGTAAGATGACCCGATAACTCTGCAACCGGCTCTGTGATGGCACCAAGACCTGGACCGATTTCAACGAGATTATCGCCAGGTTTTGGGTCTATGGCAGTCACAATTTTGTCGATGATCATGTCATCGTTTAGAAAGTTTTGGCCAAAACGCTTACGAGCGCGGTGACCTAAGTGTACATTATCGTTCATGAATTTTGTGTTTTCTCTGTAGCAAGTTTAATTGCTTCACGGATAGCTAAATCAAAACTACCTACTTCAACGTCACCTGTTCCTGCTAAATCCAATGCAGTGCCGTGATCAACAGAGGTACGGATAAAAGGTAGCCCGAGCGTAATATTTACGGAATTTCCAAATCCCTTATATTTTAACACAGGTAATCCCTGATCGTGATACATTGCGAGTACCGCGTCCGCATTATCTAAATATTTCGCTTGGAAAAGCGTGTCCGCAGGCAGTGGACCGATGAAATTCATCCCTTCTTGATTGAGCAACTCAAGTGCTGGACGGATTGTGTCAATTTCTTCGCGGCCTAAATGACCATCTTCACCCGCGTGTGGGTTGAGTCCGCAAACAAGAATCCGTGGGTTTTCAATGCCAAACTTTGTTCTCAAATCGTTATGAAGAATACGAGCGACTTTGCTTAGGCGTTCTGCGGTAATCGCGCGCGAAACATATTCGAGAGGAATGTGCGTGGTGACTAAAGCCACACGTAGACCTTCAGTTGCCAACATCATCACGACATGAGACGTATTCGATTGTTGAGCAAAGTATTCAGTGTGCCCGCTGAACGAGATACCAGATCGATTGATTATGCCTTTGTGTACAGGACCGGTAACGACTGCGGCAAAGGTATCATCCATGTTTTTCTCAGAGGCAATGCGAAGTGTGTCTAAAACATACTGACCATTACTTTCATTGAGTTTTCCAGCTTCTACCTCTGCGCCTAAATCAACTTGAAGGCAATATATTGATCCCGCAGGTGTCGGTTCTGCAGGTTTTGTTGGGTCAAAGGGGATGACGTTAAGCGCAAGTCCAAGCATCTTAGCACGGTCGATGAGTAGTTGACTGTCAGCTACCGTGACCAGCTGAGCTGGCCACGCTTTTTGCGCTAATTTAACTACTAAATCAGGTCCGATACCCGCAGGTTCCCCTGGTGTAATCGCAATCCGTAACGTCATTATTTATCTGCCGGTAAAACTTCAACGTGCGCTTGTTCGCGCATTTCATTTTGCCACTTAAAGCTCTCTTCTTTAAACTTACGGTTAAACAGAATGCCGTGTGCGCGGTTGCGTTTAGCGATTTCTGTTTTGTCTGCAGTACGCCTATCTAGAAGTTGAACAATGTGCCAGCCATAAGTTGTTCTGAACGGCTCTGAAATTTGCCCTTTTTCAAGTGACGCCAATGTATCGCGGAAAGCTGGAACATAGGTATTCGGGTCAGTCCAATCGTATTCGCCGCCTTTAAGCGCAGAACCCGGGTCTTCAGAATGTTTCTTCGCAAGCTCTGCAAAATCAGCCTTACCTTCACGTAAATCTTTTAAAAAACCTTCTAACATCGTCTTGGCTTTTTCTTCGCTCAAGATAATCGACGGCTTGATCAAGATATGACGTGAACGTACTTCAGTGGTTTCGACTAGTTGTTGACCACGAATGTCTTGAATTTTAATGATGTGGAAGCCTGCACCGGAGCGAAGCGGGCCAATTACTTCACCTTTCTTTTTGCCTTTCACTGCTTCTGCAAACAGCGTTGGCATATCATTGATGCCCATCCAACCTAATTGACCACCGTCAAGCGCTTTAGCACCGCTCGATGAGGCGATAGCTATACGGCGGAAATCTTCGCCTTTGTTTAGTAATTTTAACACGTTATCCGCACGGTCTCGCTCAGCTTGAATTTCGTCGGCAGTTGCTTTTGCTGGTACTTTAATCAAAATGTGGCCGATGTCATATTCTTCGTTGTTACCACCTTGCGTTTCCATGATTTTGATAAGGTTATCAATTTCTTGTGGGCTCACGTAAATGCGACGGTCTACGTTTGCACGCATAACTTGGCCTGTCGTAATTTCGCGTCGGATGTCTTCGCGGTAAGACGCATAGCTTTCACCAGTTGATTCAATGGTCTTACGCAGATCAGCAAGCGTACCACCTTGCTCTTGAGCAATATTGGTGAGCGTTTGATCAAGCTGAGCATCAGAAATTTCAAGCCCCATGCGACCTGCCAACTGCATCATTATTTCTTTATCAACTAAACGGTCGATAGCCTGAACGCGTAATGTTTCTTCTGAAGGCAGCTCTGTGCCTTGTTCTTCTGCGTTTTTCTTAACTCGAGCAACAAGAACATCTACTTCGCTTTTCAATATTACGCCGTTGTTTACGGTTGCCACTACTCTATCGAGTTCAACTCGTTGTGCGATTGCCGCTTGGCTTACGCTTAAACTTAGGCAAACACCTAAAATTATCTTTTTTAAATTCATAAACTTCTGATTCTAATTATTTAAGAAATAGGGTCTTCTATAAGCAAAGATACCGCGTTTTAAGAGGTTTTGTACATCACTTCGCGTGTTGCTGCCAAGTCCTTTCAAGACAAAATTAAAGCCGATGCTTGAATTAAATATGGCATCCTCTTGGCCAATTGAACTGTTTAAGTCAGTCTCAATTTGACGTCGACCAGTAATTTGTATCGCAAAACAACACGATTCGTATTGCAATCCAAAGAAACTTTCAATGCTACGTCGCGCTTCTAAATCACGATGATAACTTGCGACGACTTGCCAAGAATCACTAATGGGCATACTCGCAAAGACGCCAACTTGGTCGATGGTATAGCCTGAGACATCATTTACATAGCGATGGTTCAATTGAACAAGCTGATTACTGTCACCTTTATAATCCAGCGTAACGTGTGATTGCACCACACTTTGTCCATCGGTATCGTATTGTACCCCAGCACCTAAATACCATCGGCGATGCCAGTGCCACATGGTTTCTGCAGCGAGCAAGGCGTTATAGTTTGTTTCATCGAGTGTATCAGAGTAGCTTAACTGACTTGGTTTCACTGATTCGTTGAGGTAGAAAATCTGACCAAAGCTGAAGTTAAACACTTCATCATTTTTCGTGTTGAATACGCGAGTTGTCGCACCGAGCGTAAACTGATTTGCTTCGGCAATACGGTCAACGCTTGAGAAGCGTTTATCGCGAAATAAACCAAAAAAGTCATCTTGCAGACGCGTGGTATCGTAAAGCCCAATGTTTGATTGGTCACGCTTTGGCGTGTAAAGGTACTGCAGTTGCGGCTCCAACGTTTGAGTGCCATTTTCGACAAACAGATTGGTATCACGTTCGAAATTGAGCTTTGAATAAAGACGCACTTTTGGCACGGTGCGCGTAACCTCTTCTTCGTATTGTGTACCAGCTAGGTCGCCATTTTGTTCATAGTAGGTATGCAATAAGCTCGTCTCAGCGAGGAAGGTCCAAGCATAATCGTCTATTCGATAGGCTAGTTTCGGTTCAAGATGAACACGAGAAGCCGAATCAATCACTAGGGAATCGTTTTGGAAATGCGCAAATTCACCGCTCAAATCCCACTGTAATCCTTGTGCTACATTGACCTTTCGCGTAAAGCTCAGCTGAGGAATAGCCGCATAGGCTTCTTTATGATCACCAAGCACTTCAAAATTTTGTAGCTTAAGGTTGACCCGCCAATCATCACCTAAATAGCTCAACAGCGCGGTACGTTGTAATTGTGTGTCGGTTGTGTTGGCGTAATTACTTTCCAGATCCGTGAGATAGTTGTCATCACTGATGTTCGTCATATCGAAACTGGCACGCCATTTCGGGTCTAGGTCGCTTGATTGACGGAAGTGCACCAAGTAGCGCTCGTCTAAATTATCTTCAGACTTATCGTTGCCCAAATATTCAAAAGCGAGAAGGCCCTGGTGCTGTTCTGTAAGGTAGCGAAATTCGCTAATTAACTGCAGACCTTTGTTAGACATATATCGCGGCGTGATGGTTGCATCGTAATTTGGGGCAATGTTCCAGTAAAACGGGGCAACAAGCTCAAGACCGTACTTGCTTGAGGGGGAAATTGTTGGCGGTAATAGCCCTGATTTTCTTCGGTCATCAATAGGAAACGTGAAGTATGGAATGTACACCACTGGTACATCCATGATTTTCAACACGGTGTTTTTCGTTTCACCCCAGCCATTGTCCGCTGAAAGTTCGATGCTGTCCGCTTCGATTTGCCAAAAGGGGGTTTCGCCTGGACATGTCGTAAACGTTGAATTTTCTAGAGATAGGCCATTTTCATTGATTGACAGCTTTTCAGCACCACCGTGACCCATTTGGTTGCTTAATTGATAATCTGCGCCAAGCAGCTGGATGGCGTTTTCGTTCAGGTTAGCGAAAAGTCCAGCACTGTACACTTGGGTAAATTTATCTTGATATTCCAATGGACCAGACGCATGCAGTAAACCTTGCTGCTTATCAATCAATGCAGAATAGGCTTGCAATGTCATTTTACTGGTGTTTATGTCAACATTACCATTAAACTCAGCGCTTTGGGTGCCTTGTAATTCAACGTCGTCCGCTTGAATGTCGATGGCATTAGGCAATAGATTAGGTAGAGGTTGCCACACAGAGTGCGTTTTGGCTTGGCAGAGTTTTATTTCAGGAAGGGAAGATGTGATTGGTGTTGTTGTTTGATTCTGCGTTTGGGCATAAGCGGCTGTGCTTGCCACAACCGAGGCAGAACTTAAAATCAACATACTCCAAACTTTTTGCATCGCGAACCTTCTATATCCATGCGTATTAACTAAAGCCCCACATGATAAATGAATTTGGGGTTAAATACAGTAACAACCACAATCAAAAACGTGAATAACCATGACAGACTTAGATTTCACAATACACCATTTTTTATTACATCATGCTGCGCTTGACGATTTTGATTGTGAGCCTATTACTGGTGACGCCAGTTTTCGACAATATTGGCGAGTTTCAACGCCATCAAGCCAATACGTTTTAATGGTTAGTAACCCCTTGCTTGTTGATCCAACCCCCTTTATTGAATTGAATCAGGCATTTCAGTTGTCCGGATTACGTGTTCCAAACATTGTAGCGAAAGACCAATCACTCGGGTACGTACTTTTAGAAGATTTAGGCAATGTCCATTTGGCAAACAGATTGAACGAGCCGAATCGTATTACACACTACAAAGCACTGATTGATTTATTGCCATTGATTGCATCAATCCCAAACCATCCCGCTATGAGACCATACAACGATGATTTTGTTGCAATGGAAATGGGCATTTTTAAGGAGTGGTTAGTGGAAAAAATGCTGGGTATTGAAATGTCAGTAGATCAACAAACCGTTTGGAATGAACTTGTTAATTGGATAGTACAAGAGTTTAAAACGCAACCTAAAGTGACAATGCATCGCGATTATCACAGTCGTAATGTCATGAGCATTGATAATGAATGGGCTATTATCGACTACCAAGATGCTGTGCAAGGCCCTCTTTGCTATGACCTAGTCTCGCTCCTTAGAGATTGTTATGTGAAGCTATCTGAAGATGAACTCGACACCTTACTCAATTACGGGTTTGAAACACTGCACAAAGCAAACGTGGCTGGTACCTTAACCTTTGATGCATTTTCACGCGCATTCGACATCACAGGAATGCAACGGCATCTGAAAGCAGCAGGAATTTTCTGCCGTCTTTATTTACGCGACGGCAAAGCAGGTTATCTGGCAAATGTCATTCCTACACTCCAATACATTCTCGATATTTCTAAAAAATTCCAGCACAGCCAGTGGCTTGAATCTTGGCTTGAGCATGACATAATTCCGGCAATGGTAAACACCTTGGATGAAATTTGATGAAGGCAATGATCCTGGCCGCAGGGCGCGGGAAGCGGATGATGCCGCTCACTGAAACCATGCCAAAACCGATGTTGCAGGTAGCGGGGTTCCCACTTTTACAGTATCACATTGAGCGATGTAAAAATGCGGGTTTGACAGACATCGTGATTAATCTTGCTTGGCAAGGCGATAAAATCCAGACGCATTTTGGAGATGGTTCCGCATTCGGCGTTTCCATCACTTACAGTCAAGAGCCGGCGGAAGGACTCGAAACCGCTGGCGGTATTTTGCATGCCTTGCCGTTACTCGCGAATGCCTCTAACAGCTTCATTGTGTTGAATGGTGACATTTTTACTGATTATGACCTACACGCAATGACTCAATTGGAGCTGATGGTAGGAGAGGCGCACCTTGTTCTGGTTGAGAATCCATCGCATCACCCTGAAGGTGATTTTCCGCTTGCCAATCAGCCATTCAATCAAAGTAAATACACTTTTTCAGGGATAGCCCGTTACCACGTTGATTTTTTTAAAAACGTTGAACCTGGGTTTGTTCCTCTAGGTCCTATTTTAAGAGCGCAATTTACACAGGGGGTAATTTCAACCGAATTGTATTTAGGGCGATGGGAAGATGTCGGTACGCCGGAGCGCTTGGCAAAAATTAATGAAGAAATGGGGCAGTAGCATGTGGGGAAAACTATTAGGCACGTGTTTTGGTTTTATGTTTGGTCGCTTTATTGGCGCCGCACTTGGATTTTATCTTGGCCATATGTTCGACAAAAGCCTCAAACAAGACTTTGATAAAGTTGGTGGTTTTCAGGGGTTTTCAAAAGGCGAAGATTTACATGAACGTCAGGCACTTTTTTCTCAAGTTGTTTTGCCGTGATGGGACACATCGCGAAATCTAACGGCCGCGTCAGTGAAGTGCATATCCAAGCTGCAACAGCGTTTATGGACGAAATGAAGTTATTTGGAGAAGACCGTAAAGAAGCGCAGCGCGCCTTCACTGCTGGGAAAGATGCTGATTTCTCATTAAAAGAGTCGGTTCGAGATGTTCGCGAAGCGTTTGGTCGTCGATTCGATTTATTGCAGTTGTTTCTCGAAATTCAAATTCAGATGGCTTATAGCGATGGGCATTTGGCAGAGCAAGAGCAAGTGTTACTACAACAAGTAAGTAAGCACTTAGGTATCTCACAAACTCATTATTTGTTTATCATCAAGCGCTATCAGGCCGAGTTTCAGTTTCGTCAACAGCGTCAATCGGAACAGGCGAGAAGACAACAACAATCGAACCAGCAACGTCATCAGCAGTCACATTCGCGCTCATATTCGTCTGAACATACCCAAGCCGTTTCTCGAACCAGTGCACTAGCGGTTTTAGGTCTTGAAAGCACGGCAAACGAAAAAGAAATCAAAAAGGCGTACCGTAAATTGATGTCTCAACACCATCCGGACAAACTGGTCTCACAAGGTTTACCGCCACACATGATGGAATTGGCGAAGAAGAAGAGTCAAGAAATCCAAGCAGCTTACGAATACCTAAAAAAAGGCGGTTAGAGCTGCCTTAAAAAGCCATCAAGCTCTTTTCTTAGTCGCTCATGTTGGCTTGGCTCATACGACAGACCAAATAGCTCTCTTTGACGATAGTCGTATTTTGCATTGCGACGAGCCCAGCGATTTCGGTCTTGAACTGTTTGTGTCACAAGCGGCGTGTCCGTAGAATAAAACACATCAAGCAACGCAGGGCCTACCAAAGATAATGTTGCTGGAAGATGCTTATTCCGACCCGAATTTGGGATCATTGCACTGACAGAAACGAACGCGTTGACACGTAGAGAGGGCATTTTAGCAAAATATTCCGCCAACACCCCTGCACTTGTGCCTTGTGCAATAACAATGAGTTGTTCATCTGAGCGCATTGCTAAGTTTTCATATACTTTACTAAAGCGTGCAAAGAGACGTTTTTTGTAGTCATCAATGACCGCTTCTGAAATCAAATCGACAGGTTTATCCTGCTCAGAGGTGTCAGCGTCGGCGTCATCGAGCTTTGCTAAATCAGCTTGCCAATTTATTTCTGGTACCACAACCGCGTAGGTATCAAATCCGTCGTCAGTTAACGCATTACGCAAGTAACTAAAACCACTCATTGATGTCGGACTTTGTCGCCAATCTGGAAGTAAAATGACAATCCCCCTTTTAACGGCTGCCATGTACGGGAGGTAAAGAACAGAAAAGGTTTCATCTTCCTCGGTGGTATATGATTTTCGTTCTTCCGCAGGCATTTTTGACGAAATATCCTGCTCGAGCTGTTCAGTCCAAGGCACCGGCATAATGTGTGCTGGGGCCTCGGCCCAACTAGGTAAACTTGCCGCGAGTAATAAAGTCATCATCAATCCTAAAATCACGCCAAAACTGGGTTGATATTTGGGAGCAACTATTTTGGAGACTTTTCGGTGCATGTTTACCTCGGCCGATATTCAAACTTGATTTGGTATCGGCCGAACTGAGTAAAAGTTTACTATTGTTTTTGCATTTGTTTAGATGTCATAAAAATAAAGAGCACGCTAAAAACAATGAGATAGCCAATGTGCCAACTGGGTGGATAACCCTGACTTGCGTCGATTACGTCAAGTCCTAATTGAGATAAATGATAACTCGGCAATATCCACGCAAATTGTTGAAGAAGCTCTGGAAACAAATTGATTGGCATCCATAGTCCTGAGCACAAACTCATTGGCAAGTAGACAAGATTTACTGTTGCCGGAGCACCTTTAGAGGGGACGGATAGACCGAGAAACAATCCAAGCAAACAGAAGGGGAAAGTGCCTAAAAGCGCGACGAAGAATAACTGAAACCACTGCGAAAGCGACAAAGATACCTCTGCAAATGCCAAGCCTAAGGTAAATAGCAGTAGCGTTATGACGGCTGAAAAACAAAGTGCCGTTGAGCTTTTTGCCAATACATAAGCTATCGATGGCATGGGCGACAATTTTTTGAGTGCAAGACAGCCGTTCTCTTTATCTTGAGCTACGTTGACACCAAAGTTAAACAGTGCAGGGCCCATAATGCCAAATACACAGTAGTTTACCATTAGGTAACTGCTCGCGTTACCATGATTGAACAAAATCCCGAAGAAAATATAAAAGACGCAGGGAAACAACAACGAGGGAAGCACAAACCCTGGTGCACGTAACACGCTTAAGAAGTCAAATTTTGCTTCGAGCCAAAAAGGCATCAATGAGTTGGAATGAGTAATGTTCATGCTGCGTGCTCCTCAGTTAATTGCAAAAAGGTTTCTTCGAGTGATTTTTGGGTGACTTGCAAAGACTGGATATCGATACCCGCTAAAAACAGTTTTTTCAGAATGAGCTCAGGAGATTTGTGTTGGAATTGAACCTGATGTTCGTGAATCGTGAAATTGGCCTTGTCGAGAATACTGGCAACAATGTTGGCTGGCGTAGAGGTTGTGAATTGTACCGCTACGCTATGGTTTTGGTGTTTAAGTTCTTTGGGGCTGCCTGTTGCGATAAATTGTCCTTGTTTTAAAATCACGAGTTTATCAGCGAGAGCATCGGCTTCTTCCAAATAATGCGTAGTGAGAATAATGGTTTTACCTGCTTGTTTCAGCGCATGTATCAGTGACCACATTTCTCGTCGCATTAACGCATCCATAGCGAGGCTGGGTTCGTCGAGAAAAATGAGTTCAGGATTACCAAGTACAGCTAAGGTAAAGAGTAAGCGCTGTTTTTGGCCTCCAGAAAGCTCACTAAAACGTTGGTTTTGGGCGTCTTGTAATCCGCTGTATTGCAATGCTTGAGCGTGACTAATTGGATTCTGGTAATAAGAACGGAAAAGTTGGATAAATTCCTTCACCAGAGTGTTACCTGGTAAGGTCGCGGTTTGTAGCATGACACCCAGCTTGTCTTTGTTTTTTCGATGAGAGGGAGCTTCATCAAGTATCTGAATGTTGCCAGAACTTGCAGTGAGACGTCCGAGTAACAAGTCGATAAATGTTGATTTCCCCGCGCCATTAGGGCCGAGTATGGCGATACATTCACCACGTGTCACAGATAGATGTAAATGGCTTAGTATTGGCTTATTTCCTCGACTAAAACAAAGGTCTTGAACCTGAATTATGGGGTTGCTCATTACATGCTTCCTTATGTACCAAAAGAGTAAGTGAGCAAAGTGTCGTCGAAAAGAGGAGAAAAAATGAGTGTCAGTTGTCACCAATTGAAGATGACAACTGTCATATGTCTAAAATTTATTAGGTTGGGGTGAAAGTGCTTAGCTGAAGTACTTTACGACAAATAGAGCACAACACACGCAACATCAAGGCACGGTCACCAAGGATTAAAATGGAGCACAACACGTAAAGGTCAAAAGTTCCTTGGTAACAGGGTGGGTGATTTGCAACATTTCAGCATGAAGTTGAAGCCTTGGAGCCATCGCTAATCCTTCGGGCGTTGCATAAAATTTATCGCCCAAAATAGGGTGCCCAATCGATTGCATGTGCACGCGAAGTTGGTGTGACCGACCTGTAATCGGAGTCAGAGCGACTCGGGTGGCGCTTTCTTCGCGCTTAATGACTTGCCAATGAGTCAGCGAAGGCTTACCGGTTTCATAACAAATCTTTTGCTTCGGTCGATTTGGCCAATCGCAAATCAACGGTTCTTCGACAGAACCTTGTTCATCTTTAATGTGGCCAAGCACTCGAGCAACGTATCGTTTGGCTGTTTTCCGGTCTTGGAATTGTATGCTTAAATCACGATGTGCGGCCTTGTTCATTGCAATACATAAAATCCCAGAGGTTGCCATATCTAAGCGGTGAACAATTCTTGCGGATGGAAAAACGCGGTTTACGCGCGTAATCGCACTATCCGAGTGTGCAGGATCTTTCCCCGGCACCGTCAGAAGTCCATTGGGCTTATCAATGATCAAGATGTCGTCATCTTGGTATAAGAAAGATAAGTAAGGATCCAATGGTGGGTGATAGTGCAGTAACACAGTGCTTCTCCTGAAATTCAGCGAGCGTTATTGTAATGGCAAGTTGATTAGAATAAAAGCACGGACCAAGACGCAAATAACAGGGAAAGGGGCGAATGATTTATCTTGATTGTTATAAAAGAGTAAGAGCGTCTGACATTTCGAGAGAAGGAGGAGTAAAGAAAGACAGGTCTTTCTTTACTCTTATATTTTATTCTTTTACTAGCATTGGCATTAGGTAAACAGAACTATAACTCTTCATAGCGTCTTCAGGTAAAAAGATAAAAGATTGAGTTTGTGGGATACTGTACATACTATAACTGCGGTCTTCATCGTAAGTAGAAGTTGCAGAAAAAGAAGGAACAGATACAGTACATACCTGATCTTCTCCTAAAGGAGTCTTTTCCATAGATAGCGGAGAGCAATCTGATTTACTGACGTTGAATCCATGGTAGGCCATTTTCATTTGAGAAATGTTATTGCCTATACTACCTAAGAAAACTCGATTGACTTCACCAGTTTTGTCCGAGCGAAATAATGCTATCATTTCTTCTTTTGTCGCAAAGCGCCAGTCACTTAGACTTCCACCGGGTTGCAGTGCTTGACGAATATCAAGGGATGACATGCCTTGGTGCATCGGGAAACGCATCCATGTTAAACCACTTAAATCGAGTTGAGGTCCATCAGAGGCTGATACGCTTAATAATCCATCCCACTCATTCGCTGATTTTGGCGGCGTATAGTTTGGAATTTTTACTAATAGATTTAATGTTTTTCTAGTCCAATCGGGGTTGCCAAAACGGTATTCGGTTGCATGCGTGAGTGAAAAGTTGAATTCTTTAGTTGTCTTACATACTGTCTCAAACGTTGCGAGTACTTCATTTGAAAGGCAATTATACCCACTTGCTTTCACCCTACCTAATCCACCGTAATGTATCTCAACGACTTCATCATTGCCAGTATCGAAAAATATGAGATCTAAATCATCTAAATTGGCGTTTGCTAAAAGTGCTTTAACTTCAGTTGCCGTGGCCCAGCGTACTCCAGCCCATTTTTCCGACCAAAGAAAAGAGGACTCCTCTTGAGCACTAGAGCCTGTTAGCCACTGTAGACCTTGTAGATTGAATCCAACCCTTTCAGCGGCGACGGGATCAATTGTTGAGTGATCATATGCTGAAATGGTAAATGAGGTTATCGAAAAAGCTGTAGCAGCTAACCATGAACGTAGTTTCATTTTATATCCTTTTAAAAAATGAAGTGGAAAAAACAATAATTCCTTAGTTGAGAAGTCTAGAGCACTTCTAGGTGCGTATTAGTACCGAATATGAACTCAATGTCAATTTTTGTAACTCTATGATTGGTAGTAATATTCAATGCAATAGAAATGGTATCTTATGGTGAAACGTGTTGGTGAGCTGAATACGGATAAGGAATTTACGTTGTTAAATTTAAAAGATTACCGTTAAGAGGGCTTTGGCGATCATTGATTGCAATTTACTCAAATTGCAGAAGATGTTTATCCCTTTTCGATTGATGTCGGGTAAATGTCGGGGCTATTTAGATTAACATCGGGTAACGTGTTAGCTATGCGCGATTTGATAACTAGCAAGGAGTTATGGATATGATCTTAAAACAATTGAGGATCAGTCGTCATTTGTCACAAGAACAGTTGGCCGAAATATCAGGGTTGAACGTAAGAACCATCCAACGTATCGAAAATGGCGCAAATGCCAGTGTTGAATCATTAAAATGCCTCGCTGCGGCGTTGGATGTAAGTGTTGAAATCCTGACTCAAGACACGCTTTTACTGGACAGAAAATCAGATACTTGGAAAGCATTACCGCTGCTACTTAAGCTCTGGTTTGCATGGAATTTTCTTCAGTTGCGGCCACATCGTGTTACCGCGGTAAGAGCAGAGATGAATTGTCATCTATTTGGCTTTGTTTTTTGCATTCTTGGCCTTTTTAGTGAAGCCGCGCTTGTTGGCGGGCTATTACTATTGGCGTCGGGATATTTATATTCGTTGTTAAAATGGCAAGGAGACAAGTATGGCATTTGGTACGACGAAGTTACAGACGTCGAGGCTTAGCTGCGAAAACAAAAAGGGAACCTAAGTTCCCTTTCAATCTATAAAATTATTCGTGAGTCACCACAATGACACGGATAGCATCGAGTTTCATTTGCGCTTTTTCAATGTGCGCAAGTAATTGCGTTCTTTGTCTATCATAGAATTGTATCTCTTCATCACGTATGTTCGGATTAATGGCTTTTAACGCGATTAAACGAGCTTGTTCTTCGCTTAATTCGGTTTCCATGTGTTCACGTGCATTCGCTTGAATGTCTGCCATCTGTGCGTGTGCAACTTCATTGCCCTTAACCAATAATGGATGGATAACCGTTTGCAATGCGTTGACAAGTTTACTGGCCGTTTGACGACCAACGGCGGACAATTGCTGGTTAAAACCATCAAAAGGCACATTTTGCGCTAGGTCATTGCCTGACTTATCCATCAAGAGTCTGACGGGGGTTGGCGGTAAAAAGCGACCAATCTGCAGTGACTTAGGTGCTGAAGCTTCAGCAATATAAATCAACTCAACAAAGAATGTGCCTGCAGGTAGCTTTTTATTTCGTAATAGCGCAACCGAGGCAGTACCAAAATCATCGTTGCAGATCATCTCAAATGTGCCGCTCACCATTGGGTGATCCCAGCTAATGAAGTGAGCATCTTCTTGAGACAGCGCCGTGGATCTATCAAATGTTACGGTAATGCCGTCGTCCTTTAAGCAAGGGAAAGACGGATTAATCATGTGCTCAGTCGGTTTTAAAATAATGGTATTTTCGCCTTTGTCTTCTTGTGCGACCCCAAATAAATCAAAAACCTTGATCATGTAAACAGGTAAGATGGTTTGGTCATCCAGCTCAGCAATCTCTTCAGCCAGTTGCTCTGAACGACCTTGGCCTGATGAATGTAGTTCTAACAGGCGATCTCGGCCTTGCTCCATTTGTTTGCGTAGCGTCGCGTTTTTCTTTGCCGCTTGTTCAAGTAATGGATCGAGCGTGTCTTCATCACAGCTATGTGTAGCGATTAGCTCGAGTAGTTCCTCAGAGAACTCACCATAGAGCAGTTGTCCTGTGGTCGATGTCTTTTCAAACGCATCTAGGCCTTCGTTGTACCAACGAAGCAACACTTCCTGTGCCGTACTTTCGAAGTAAGGAACGTGAATTTGTACATCGTGCTTTTGCCCTATACGGTCCAAGCGTCCAATGCGTTGTTCAAGTAAATCTGGATTGAGTGGCAAATCAAACAACACCAAATGATGTGAAAACTGGAAGTTTCGACCTTCAGAACCGATCTCAGAACACAGTAGAACCTGCGCGCTATCATATTCGTCCGCAAAGTATGCGGCGGCACGGTCACGTTCGATAATAGACATACCTTCATGGAATACCGCAGCTTTAATGCCAGCTTTCTCTCGAAGGACTTGCTCTAGGCTTATCGCGGTTTGTGCTTCTGCACAAATTAAGAGCACTTTTTCATGCTTAAGCGATTTTAGGGTGTCTATCAACCATTCGACACGAGGATCAAACAGGGCCCAACTGCTGCTTTCACCTTCAAACTCCTGAAAAATTTTCTCAGGGAATAGAGCGCGACGAGCGCGGCCTTGTACATTTTGTAAACCACCCATGTTACCCAATACGTTGATTGCAGTTAGGTATTGTTTTGGCATCGCCAATGGGTAGCTATTGAGCGCACGGCTTGGGTAACCCGTGATAGCGCTGCGGCTGTTTCTAAACAATATACGGCCCGTACCATGACGGTCGAGCAACATATTCAGTAATTCTTGTTTTGCTTCTTCGTCGCCTTGGTTTACTGCACTTAGGAGCGGTTTAATGTCGCTTTCTTTAAGCAAAGTCGTCAACGTCGCTTCACCTGCGGCATCAAGTTGTCCGCCTTGGAGCAATTGATTTGCCGCATCTGCGACGTCTTTGTAATGCTTTTCTTCTTCAACAAACTGCTCGTAATCGTAAAAACGATCGGGATCGAGAAGTTGTAGACGAGCAAAGTGGCTTTGATGGCCAAGTTGGTCTGGCGTTGCCGTCAACAAGATCAAACCTTCGATGTCTTGGCTAAGTTCCGCAATGCGCTGGTATTCAACAGATGGCTTGTCTTTTTCAACCGTAAGATGATGTGCTTCATCGACGATAAGTAAATCCCAATCAGCCAGTGTTGCTTGTTCAAACCAACGACGCTTTTTAGTTATAAATTCTAGGCTGACTAAGACAAGTTGTTCGGTATCGAACACGTTTGATGAATCCGCAAACGCCTCATCACACCGCTCTTCATCGAAAATAGAGAAGCGAAGGTTAAAGCGACGTAGCATTTCAACTAACCATTGATGTTGTAAGTTTTCAGGTACAACAATCAGGACTCGGTTTGCACGACCTGACAAAATTTGTTGGTGCAGGATCATACCTGCTTCAATTGTTTTACCAAGACCGACTTCATCTGACAAAAGAACGCGTGGTGCGAAACGTTTACCGACTTCTTCAGCAATATAAAGTTGGTGTGGGATCAAACTTGCGCGTTGACCAACCAAGCCTTTTAATGTTGAACGTTCGGCATTGTATCGATGTTGCCAACTTTGGTAGCGCAATGTGTAGTGTTCGAATCGATCAACCTGACCGGCAAACAAACGGTCTTGAGGTTTATTGAATTTAATAAAGTGGTCTAAAAAGACTTCTTTGAGTGTGGCGTTTTCTTCGTTGTCGACGCGTTTACCGTGATAGCACAATAACGCACCTTCAAGTTCTACTTTTTCAACCACTAATTCCCATTCATCTGCACTTCGGATCACATCGCCCGGATTAAAAATAACGCGCGTAACAGGCGCTTCTTGCATCGAATATACGCGGTTTTCACCGCACGCAGGGAACAATAGAGTGACTTGGCGGCCTTCAATGGCAACTACGGTTCCTAGACCTAAATCCGATTCTGTATCGCTGATCCAGCGCTGACCTAAAGAAAAATTCATCGTTATCTCGTCTTATGCAGATGTCTTCGCAGAAAAAAGGCGGCTATGTTACCCATTAGGCTCTACATGTTCAATATTGCTAAATAACTTGAAATGTGCGTTCGACCAACTAATCCTAACTTCTTAATGGTTTCTAAAATAGGGCCTCTGTAACTATTTAAATCTTAAGTGATATTTTGACTAAGTTTGAAACTCAAGTGCGTAAATTTTTTTGTCATCAAACAGACTTTTATGACAAATAGACTAAACTTGAACTATAGCCACTTACGTTGTGAGGTTGGTGTAAGGTTATTCACTAACGACGTACGCAGTGTGAATGGGTATAGCATACTTTTTCATAAACGACAGGAGCGCGCTATGGGAAAAGCCAACGATAACGACAATAAAATGTACGTGCTCGACACCAACGTACTACTCCACGACCCTCTTGCCTTTCTCTCCTTCCAAGAACACGATGTTGTGATACCAATGACCGTCCTTGAGGAGCTTGATCATATTAAAGATGGAAAGCGAGATGTAAGTCGCGATGCGAGAGTGGCAATACGGGCGCTTGATGAAGTGTTAAAAGATGCTTCACCCGAGCAAATGTTAGAAGGGGTAAAGCTGCCGTCTCATAAACGGGTCGATGGGAAACCGTCGAAAGTAGGGCAGCTTATAGTAGTAAATGACCATTTATATCCTGACAGCATCTCCGGTCTACCGGGCAATGAAAATGACCATCGCATCATTAATTGTGCGGTGAGAATGCAAAAACAACACACCTCAACCAAAGTAGTCTTAGTAACGAAAGACATTAATATGCGCCTGAAGGCGAAAGGTGCCGGTCTTAGCTATGTAGAAGATTACCGTACCGATCAACTTATTGATGACATCAAATTATTGAGCACGGGCTTTAAACGTTTTCAAGGGGATTTTTGGGCAAGTGTGGGTGATTGTCAAACTGAACAAAATGGCCGAGATACCTATCACCACGTTCCTAAGTCACTGTTACCGGATGTATTTTGCAATGAATATCTTGTGGATGACACGGAACATTTTGCGGCACGTGTTACAGGTTACGATGAAGAACATATCACCATAAAAGATCTGGGCGTTGAGCGCTTATTGCACCAAATGGCGTGGGGAGTGAAACCCAAAAATGTCTATCAAGGAATGGCGTTGGATGCGTTACTTGACCCCAACATTGAGTTGGTGGTTTTAACGGGTCCTGCAGGGTGTGGTAAAACTTTATTAGCACTAGCAAGCGCACTGGAAATGATCATTGAAAAACGGATTTACGACAAAGTGATTGTGACGCGTAATACGCCTGAAATTGCCGAAAGTATCGGTTTTCTTCCTGGTACTGAAGAAGAAAAAATGGCACCATGGCTTGCTGCAATAACCGATACGCTAGAAGTACTTCATAAAAACGATGAAAGTCCGGCAACCAGTCGAAACTACATTATGGAAAAGGCAAACATTCAATTTAAATCCGTGAATTTTATGCGTGGTCGCAGCATCCAAAATGCGGTTGTCATTTTGGATGAAAGTCAAAATCTAACCGCATCACAGCTGAAAACCATCATCACGCGTTGTGGTGAAGGCACGAAACTGATTTGTACCGGAAATTTGGCACAGATTGACAGCAACTACTTAACACCACTGACTTCCGGTTTAACCTATATCGTCGAACGATTTAAAGACTTTGAAGGCAGTGCAACCATCAATCTCAATGGTGTAGTACGAAGTCGTTTGGCATCGTTTGCCGAAGAAAACTTATAACTTGCGTTCATTTAGTTGGCCAGATAGTCTATTTATCAATAACTTCTGGCCAACTAAGGACTGTTGATGCACTTCACGCCTCTTAAACATTACAAGCGGGCAATCATCGTGGCGGTGCTGTTACCTGTCGTTGTGGCGGCCATCCTTTGTTTACACCTTTATCAGCTTAAACTTGAACGGGCTTATCAATCTCGGGTTGATGCGATGTTAGTGGTCGATAATCTTATCGAGGCTCAGCTAGACCGCGCGAAGAATGTTTTCGACAGTATCGAATCGACCGTTTCAAAACCGCTGAGTTATGCATTTAAAGACAGCCATTTTGAAGCCGTATCGCAATTTGAAAATTATTACTATCAATCATTAAATAATGATCTTGGTGAAGTTGTTGGCACAGGGGCATTTAATGCTGCGCCTATGTCTCGCCAATATTGGTTTTCGCTTTACACGCTTGGACCGGTGTTCACCAATGCATTGTCCTTAAGTCCAAATTTAGAAGCGATTGCCTATGTAAATGAACACGGCATGGCGTTTGTGAAACGGCGCGATAAAAGCAGTAGTGAATTGTTAACTCGTCTCATTAATCACGAGTTACGCCCTGATTTTTCACAGGAGCTTATTGCAGGAAGCCACGTCGTTAATATCAATAAACATTCATATTTTGCTTTGGGCAAGTTGCGATTGAGCGATGAATCAGGTTATTTGTTGCTGATTTATGATTTATCCCAACTAAGTCATTGGTTGCAGCAGCGCTCTGTCGTTGAAGGTGAACTTCGTTTATATAATCAATATAACGAGCAACTAGCGAGTTCTTGGCCTTTAAATGAACCTCCACTGGTTTGGCCAAGTACCGAGGCTAACTCGGGCTCTTGGTTTGGTGGCATATTCTTGTCACGCACAAAGGCTCGTCCTATCAATGTGGCTTACTTCGAGCCGGAATCAATGTTTAAGTCAGTCATTCGTTATGAACAACTCCTCGAGTTTGGTTTTCTAAGTCTCTTTTTGTTGTTAACTGCGCTTGGGCTTTTTTGGTTGAGTTTACGATTATTTATTAAACCGGTTGAACAGTTTGTGAGCTACTTGGTAAGCCAAGATGCGTCTGCAACTAATCCAAATTACCGTATCCCACGCGCTTGGTTGCCTTGGTTCAGGCGAATTAAACGCGTTGTTGCGCAAAAGCAAACGTTACTGACGCGGATCTCCGAAAGTAACGTTGAACTTGATCAAATGCTTCGTATGCAGACACGGGCATTAGAACGCAGCTTAGAGGCAAAAGACAGACAGACATCGCTGTTGAATACCATGCTCGATAGCGTGCCCGATTTGATCTATTTCAAGAACATCGACAGTTCTTTTCTTGGTTGCAACCGTGCTTTTGAATCGTTTATTGGATTTAGTCGTAATGAGTTGGTCGGGCGAACGCATGACGAAGTCACGGATAAATATCTCGAGTTACTGGATTTAGAGAAAGATTTCTTAATACATAATGATGTAAAAGAGCTCAAATTAACGTTCGCCGAAAAAGTCTTCGAAGTGCGCTTATCACCATTTTACCATGAACAAAAAATTCTGGGTTCAATGACGGTGTTACGCGACATCACTGAAATAGACACGATGATGAACGCGCTTAAGCAATCAGAGTCTAAGTTCCGGGCTGCAATTGAATTTGCTGCCAACGCCGTTTTACTGATTGCGATTGATGGCACGATTATCGAGCTGAACAAAGCCGCAAAACGATTTTTCTCCAATGAAAATCCCGAACTTGGTAAACCGCTATCGCAATTATTTATGGAAAAGGATTATCCCCGAATTGCGGATATGTTTAGTGAACTGCTGCAAGAGCACAAAAAAGTGTTGCATGTCACGGTCGAGCAGTCAGCGCCTTATAGCCATTTGCAATTGAGTGGATCACTCGTTTGGGATGCGGCACATCAGCCACAATATTTCGTTCTTAACGTCCAAAATATTACAGCGTTGACCAATGCTCGCTTGGCCGCCGAACGAGCGACACTGGCAAAAAGTCGTTTTATTGCCAACATTAGCCATGAAATCCGTACTCCACTTAATGCAATTATAGGGCTTTCTGAACTGATTCGTGCACGCACACAGGATGCTCAAACGAGTGACAGTGCAAGCAAAATTGACCATGCGGCTAAACAACTCCTAGGTATGTTAAATAGCATTCTCGATTTTGCAAAAGTAGAGAGTCAGAAAGGGCGGCTTATCGAAGAACCTTTTTTGTTGATGGATTTGGTTGATACCTGCAAAACGTTGACGGAGGTTCAATGTCAACGAAAGGAATTGCAGTTTGACTATGTTGTGGATAGAGAAATCAACCCGACCTTGAAAGGTGACCCGAGCAAGTTAAAACAAGTACTTCTGAATTTGTTAAGTAACGCAGTAAAGTTCACTGAATCTGGAAAAGTAGCCCTTAAACTTAAGCTCGTTGAGCAATCACAAGAACGTCAACGTATTGAATTTTCGGTTGAAGACACCGGAATTGGCATAAAAGCGGAAGAGCAAGAAAAGCTTTTTGACGCATTTACTCAAGGCGATGACTCGAGTGCTAGGCAGTATGATGGTATTGGGCTCGGGCTCGCGATTGTGAAGCATGAAGTCATGTTGATGGGGGGAAATTGAACTCGAGAGCAGTTATAAGAAGGGGAGTCGTTTCTTCTTTTCATTGAACTTAGAAGCACCACTTAAAGTGCCACAACAAGAGATCCCACTGTTAAGTGCACTTGGACAAAAAGGGCCTAGCTACATAGCACCTTGGTTAATGGATACATCCTCAATACACGTGTTGTTATCTGAACACCATACGCTAGAGCGTCTTTGGCTTTTACTGGAGCATTCGCCCTCAACGACCGATTTGGAGAGAATTAGAGCGCTGCAACATCAAGGGCTTAATCATATGTACACAACGGCTCTGATTGCAAATGAAGTCAAGGCGATGGGAATGGATATGCACATTATTGAATTACCAGAACAAGGATTCTGGCAAACGGCCTGTGAGCGAATTTGTAAAGGTGAAACTCGGGAAAATGAGTTGAGTGTTAATTCCTCACTCGTTGGTGCATTACTTGTCGTGGTTGATGACAACCCATTAAACCTTAAAATTGCAGAAAATATGCTCTCGATCCTTGGTGCCTCTGTTGTGACATGCCAAGAGCCCCTGCATGCATTTGAACTGATAACAAGACTCAAGCCAGATGCTGTTTTAATGGATATACATATGCCACATGTTGATGGCTTCACGTTGACAAAACAAATACGTGAGGTTATTCCAAAAAATCAAATGCCGATTCTCGCGTTGACCGCAGATATTGAAATTCAGCAGACGAATCAAGCAGATCAAGCTGGGATGAATGGTGTAGTGACTAAGCCGATTGATAAAGTAGGCCTACTCAGAGCCATCGATAAATTGTTGTTAACTCATGAGCCGTTTTACGATGAAACTTTTGCCTTATCTCAAATGATGGGGAATCGTAATTTACTCGGTGTAATGCTTAAAAAGTTTGCTAAGCTTGTAGAAGAACAGAAACAAAGTTTATGTGAAACACAAGACATAAATCAGTTAGGGCAGATTGCTCATAGCATTAAAGGGACGGCTGCAGGGCTTGGTTTCAAACGCTTGGCGGCGACCGCTAGAATTGTGGAGCAACAGGGAAAGTCAGAGACTCTTGAACACGAAAACATAACGCATTTGGTTAATGCACTCGTTCAAGTCCGTGAATTTATCTCAAAACATCGCGAGGAAAGTGATGAATAAGAGCGCCCAGATATTAGTCGTTGATGATGATCCTCTCAATCGCTTGGTGTTGGAAAACACCCTAAATGAAGACTACGATGTCGTTGTGTGTGGAAGTTGTGAAGAGGCACAGTCGGTACTAAGCAAAAAAAACGTGGATTTGATTCTACTTGACATCTTAATGGGCAATGGCAGTGGGTTTGAACTTTTAGAAAAATGCAAAACATGCATACACTCCTACAACATCCCAATCATCATTGTATCTCAAAGTCATAGTTTCCAAGACGAGGCAAAAGCGCTTGAACTTGGCGCAGTGGATTACGTTACAAAGCCATACAGTCCTGCAATTATCAAAGCACGGGTAAAAATCCACCTTACAATTAAAAAGAAAAACGATTTGCTCGGTCGTTTAGCCAATATTGATGGATTGACCGAAATTCCAAATCGCCGTGCGCTTGAAGAAAATCTAAGTGTGCTTTGGCAGCAAGCAGTTCAATCGCAGCAAACGCTGGCATTTTTGTTAATTAGTATTGATTATTTTAAATCGTACAACGACAAACATGGCTACGCTCAAGGTGATGGATGTTTAGTCAAAGTCGCGAATCAACTAGAGCATACGGTCAATGAGTTTGGAGGCTTTGTTGCCCGATTTGACGGTGTACGATTTGCCGTTGTGCTAACTAAACAAAGTGAATCTCAGTTAATGCAATGTACTACGGCTCTTCATTTTGCCGTAGAACAGCTTGAAATCCCGCATCAAGCATCGCCGATCAGTGCATTTATTAGTTTGAGTATCGGTGGTGTGCTTTTGAAAGAACATTTTGGTGAAAAACCAAGTGATGTTTATGAACTTGCAGATTCGGCTTTGTTAAAGGCAGGGCAAGTGCAAAGCAAATTTGAGTTGGTCGTACAGTAAAAGAGGATTATTTGAGGATGGGATATCGAGCCGATTTAAGTATTACATGTATAAAGCGAGAGGCTCTACGCTTTGAGGCTCTCGCTTTAAATGTTTCTACAACAATTGTTTAAGTGCTGTTTCACCAAAACCGGCTAACTTTCCATTTTTGAACAGTAATGGAGTACACTCATCTTTGGTTACTTTTCCATCCGAATGTTTACTTTGCGTTGCAAAGTAAAGAATTTGATAGACAACCTCATTTTTTTCGAGCGACTCAGTAAAATCAGGTGTACTAAATTGTGAAATGACCGAGTTATATTCTGTTCCGAGCGCTAACTTTGCGATTTTATCGCGATTGCTGCGTTGTGTATCTTGCCAATCTGATTTTTGATTGCCCCAACTGTGTTCTACTTCACCATCAGAAACGGCGACAACACAACCAGACAATAATGGTAATGCGATCAATGCGCTCAAAAGTACTTTTTTCATTTTTTATCCCTTTTTAGAATTCGTTTTGCTTTGTTGTTCTAAGGCAAATTGTTTGCCAATATTTTATATGTTTATTTATCAATGAGATATGGTTTTTATCTTTTTTCGCTTAGCCAAACTAACAGAAAAGTTAGCGAAATATCTTATTTTTTTGGAAATTAAACCACTCTATTACGAGGTTCATTCTGATTATACGAAACGATGTTTTTGGCTATTTCATTTACTAACCGAGTTATCGACTCTTGGCTTGCCCAAGCTGTGTGAGGAGTCAGCAATAAATTAGAACCTTGATAGCGACACAGTGGGTTGTCCAGCTGAGCGGGTTCCTTACTCAAGACGTCCAGTGCAGCACCTGCGATTTGTCCCGCTTCTAACGCTGACACCAATGCGGCTTCATCAATAATTCCTCCACGGGCAGTGTTTATAATAAATGAAGAGTGTTTCATCAAGTTGAATTCGGGCGTTGACACCAAATTCTGGGTTTGATTATTGAGTGGGCAATGAATCGAAACGACATCAGCCATTGCAAGTGCGTCGTTAAACGCGACACGACCTTCGCGGACTGAGGTTGCTGATTTTTGCTCTGCAATTATCACGTTTGCACCAAATGCTCGAGCAACGCTTGCAACGGCTTGCCCTAGCGTACCATAACCGACAACCACAAAGGTTTTATCTTGCAGTTCTGAAATTGGATAGTCCAATCGACAAAACATATCGCTTTGTTGCCAACGACCAAGATGGCAATCAGCGATGTAGCGATGCATGTTTGTCATTAAATTGCCAAGTAAGGTAAATGTGTGTTGAACGACGGATGGTGTTGAATAGCCAGCGACGTTACACACTGTTATGCCAAGCGATTTCGCCGCAGCTAAGTCGACATTGTTAGTTCCTGTTGCGGCAATACAAACCAGTTTAAGATTGTTCGAAGCCTCAAGGATTGTCTTATCGAGCACAACCTTATTTGTTATTACGACATCGACGTCCCGAGTACGCTCAAGGGTTTGCTCTGGTAACGTCATTGGATAACACATGAGTTCTCCAAATTGAGTTAACACCTCAAGCGACGTATTCCCGAGCGTTTGAGTATCCAAAATTGCAATGTTCATCTGTTTTCCAATAAAGTTAACTTAGAGGCTTGACCTTGGGGTGTACTCCAAGGTTTATACTAAGCAATATGGTAAACAATCTGGAGTGGACATGAAAATAGGCGAACTGGCAAAACGTTTGAATATTTCAACGGACACCTTACGTTATTATGAAAACAATGGGTTGATTTCAGCAAGCGCAAGAACGGGTGCTGGATACCGTGATTACTCAGATGTACAAGAACATCAATTACGTTTTGTGCTCAGGGCCAAAGCGGTTGGATTTAGCTTGTCTGAAATAAAAGAATTACTAAAAATTCGAATTGATAAACAGCAATATCAATGTGATGAAGTGAAAAGTATTACGTTAGCTAAGCTAACGCTGGTACAGGAACGCATTCGCGAGCTGCAATGTTTTGAACGTAGCTTAACGGTGCTTGCCGAGCGGTGCTGTGGTGGTGCTGTGCCTGCTGAGCATTGCTCAATTTTAACGACGTTGGAGGAGTTAGATGGACATCATTCTTAATTTTTGGCATTTATTTGTCCTGTCGGCACCTTGGTTGTTGCTCGGCCTTTTTATTGCGGGTGTTATTCATGTTTTTATTCCAAAAGATTTTTTGGCAAAGCATCTCGGTAAAGAGGGGTTTTGGACAACCGTGAAAGCTGCTTTCATTGGTGCGCCCATGCCACTGTGTTCATGCGGAGTGATCCCCGCGGCGATTGGGCTTCGTCGCGCTGGTGGATCAAAAAGTGCGACGACGGCATTTCTAGTATCGACACCAGAAACGGGTGTTGACTCAATTTCTGTTTCATATGCGCTGTTAGGTCCATTTATGGCTGTAATTCGTCCAATATCAGCAATCACAAGTGCAATTGTGGCAGGGATCTTAGTTGGAAAAGAGTCGGAATTAGCGCCTACTACAGATAACGCTTCGATGAGTAGCACTGCAGATGCAAGCGATAAAAATACGTCGTGCTGTAGCACTAAGAAAAATACCTGTGCTACATCAGATGTTGATAAAGCAAGCGAGAGCGGATGTGGTAGTTCGTCTGTTAAGGCCCCTGCACATACATCTTGCGGTGAGATGACACAGGCAGCTGTGAGTGAAGACCAAAAGGTGTGTTGTTCGCCTATGGGGTTACAACCGCACGTCATGGCGAAGTCAACTTCGAGTTGTTGCAGTGCCAGCATGGAAATGGAGGCTGTGCCCCAAAACAGTTGTTGCGCAAGTGATAAAGACAAAGTGAGTCCAGCAAAGAGCAGTGAAAGCAGCTGCTGTGGAACGAACGACCAAGCCGAACCAGACACTTCGCTCAGCGATAAGCTTAAGCAAGCAATTCAATATAGCTCCGGTAAGCTCTTAAGCGACACGATGACTTGGTTGCTTGTTGGTCTATTTTTCGCGGCCTTAATTCAGACTTTTATTCCACCTGAATTTCTCGGGCAGTGGGGCAATGGCATCTTAGCCATGGTCGTGGTTATTTTAATCAGTATTCCGATGTACATCTGTGCAACGGCTTCTACGCCAATAGCTGCAGGTTTGTTGTTAGCAGGCGTATCGCCTGGAGCTGTCCTTGTATTTATGCTCGCCGGACCGGCTACCAACGTGGCAACCATCGGTGTTGTCGCCAATGAACTGGGTAAACGAGCGGTGTTTGCGTATTTAATTGGCGTAATTGGCGTTGCCATTGGTTTTGGTTTTCTAACCGATTACCTCATTGCAGAGTTTGGATTCTCCGTTGTCCCTGTGAATGCGATGGAACATGAGGTGCTACCGATGTGGTTAAGTGTTGGTTCTGCAATGCTATTGGCTGGTTTGATGGTCAGATTAATGGTACGGTGGCAAAAAAAGACGGCTTAGTTTTTGATTTTGAACTAAAGTGGTCAGACTAGATAATCTTAGCCAGATTGAAAGCGGCGCGATAAAATAAGCGCCGCTTTTCATTTAATAGAATAAAAAAGAGTAATTTAGTGGATAAATACGCAGACATCAGACCGTACAATGATGAAGAAGTTGCTCCAGCGCTTGCGCGCTTGTTGGCAGACAATGATTTTTTAGATGTCATTGCGAAATATACTTTACCCGCGTTTTTAGTGGCTTGGCGTCCAGTTTCTCGTTTTTTAGTAAGGTGGAAACTAAAAAATAAATGGGGAAATTATACGACCGTTGCGCAAGTGCAAGCTGAAGTAGCCAAGTATTTGAGTTTACTGATTGATAGAACGACCCAGAAAGTTTCTTTTTCTGGTTTTGAAAATCTAGACTCAAACAAACACTATTTGTTCATTTCAAATCATCGGGACATTGTTCTTGACCCTGCATTGCTTAATTGGGGGCTACATCGTCATGGAATGGACACAGTACGTATCGCGATTGGTGACAACTTACTGCAAGTGCCTTACATCACGGAGTTAATGCGTTTAAATAAAAGCTTTATCGTTAAACGTTCAGCAAAAGCACCGAAAGAAATGCTCCGTGCATTGAGTCAGCTTTCAGAATACATTTTTGATTCGCTGCAAAGTGGTCACTCAATTTGGATTGCGCAAAAAGAAGGCCGAGCGAAAGATGGAGTGGATTTTACCGATCCTGCACTTATCAAAATGCTGCAATTGCAAGGTCGCAAGCTCAAGCTTTCCTTTTCTGAATACATCAACCAGTTACATATCGTGCCGGTATCCATTTCTTACCAATATGAACCTTGCGCAATTGCCAAAGCTAGAGAGCTTGTTCATAAGAAGCAATTTGGCAGCTATGTCAAAGCGAAAGGGGAAGATATAGCGAGTATTTTCGAAGGGTTTAGCGCTGACAAAGGAAATGTACACGTTGCTTTTGGGAAACCAATCGAAACTACAGTGGATAACCCTGATGCGCTTGCGGACGAAATCGACGCGCAAATTTTGTCTCAATATCACTTGCATTCAACGAATTATTTGGCTGCAGGCGATGAACAGCGTGTGAACTCTGATGAGAAAGCTGACTTTCTGGCGCGTTTAGCTAAAGTGCCTGAAGAGCTTAAAGAGCAGGTTTTGGCGATGTACGCAGAACCAGTTAAACGCAAAGTACACAAAGAGTAGATAAATTCGTTGTTCTATTAAAAAGGCTCTCGATGAGCCTTTTTAATGTTACGCAAGATAATGTGCCTCAGTTGTTATAAAGACGCATTGGTTACATGCATCATCAAAACCAAGAACCCGAGTACGAAAGTAGAAAAGATAAGGATGTAAACAAAGCCCTTTCTTCCTTTTTGGATTGGCACTCCGTAACGTCTTAAAAATAGATACCAAATTACACAAAGTATGATTGGCATCAAGAATAAAAGTCTGAACATTTTTTATCCTACCTCACTAAAGCTAGTCCTTACTATGGCATAATCTTGTGATTTTTAAAGAGAAAATAAATTATTTCAAATACTGGTACATTACATAGAATATTTGTTAAAGTATTGAGTCGATTCAATGTAATTCAGGGCGAAAGCTAATTTAGTTATCGAACGATTTACATTTTGATCAGAAATAGTGCGGATAAAAAAGAGAAATAAAAAATCTTTGTGCAACATCCACATAATAGTCTATACCTAAATTGGGTCTAAGCATTGAAGTATTCATTTGATGTCAATCTGGCTCTGGTATACATTACGGAATGAATGAAACGGGCATATTTCATTCAGACTTTACTAACCAATCATCTAGTAGGAGATGTATTTTATGATGGGTAAAACGGTTTCTTCAGAAGAAAACGGTAAATTGACCAAGTGGTTGAAGACTAAACGTCAAGAGAAAGGCCATACAATGCGTAGCCTTGCTCAAGTACTTGGTACACCACACTCATTCATTGGTAAAATCGAAAACCAAGAACGTCGTTTAGACGTCATTGAGTTTCTACGTTACTGTGAAGCACTAGAAGTAGATCCATATGAAGGTCTAAACCTATTAAAAGACGAAGCTTAATCGTCTTTTCGTTTCAGGGTAGTGACGTAGGTGCAAGGAGGCACTGATACCCACGTTTAAGAAGACGCTGAAGCCGCTTTAGATTTAGCTTCAACAGCGTAAAGTTTGTCTCTGATTAAGTACAAGAATAACAACGAAGGCAACACCATCAAGGCTGTTATCACAAAGAACAGCGCCCAATTTCCATGTAACCAGTCATCAATCACCACACCGCTGTAGCTTGATAACACGGTTCTGCCTAAGCTGCCAATTGAGGCCAATAACGCATAGTGTGTGGCACTAAACGCCCTATCACAAAGCATGCTAATAAAGGCAACAAGCGCCACTAATGACCAAGCTTGAGTAAAGCCATCAATGATAATTGCAGCTAAGTACAGGGATTCCTTCGGACCACTTATCGCTATCCACGAAAACATGAGATTCGAGGCTGCCATAGCAATACCACTGATAAAGAGTCCTTTTACAATTCCATATCGTTGATTGAATAAACTTCCTAGTAACGCAAAGATGATGGTAATAAGGCCGCTACCTAATTTGGAGTACTGCGCAATTTGTGAGTTGCTAAAGCCGATTTCTTTGTAAAAAACAATCGACATACGAGCTAAGAAAGATTCGCCAATCTTGAACAAGAAGATGAACAAGATGAGTGATAACGCGGTTTTAAATCCATTTCGTTTAAAAAGCTCGCAAAGGGTTCAATAACCGTTACTGCCAGCCAAGCTCCTACCTTCGAAGAAAGGCCACTAGTATGACCAATACGGGCTTGATAGCGAGCTTCAAGGTCGGCTTGTGTTTGTTCGCGATACGTTTTGGGTTCATCGGCGAAAAGCGTAATGACGATTAAGACGACAAAAATACCAGCCAACACGAAATAGACTTGAGGCCATTCTATGCTAGGTAAATCGGCTAAGAAGAAAGGGATAGCACCAAGTAACGCATAACCTGTCCACCAACCAGAGGTTGCCATAGCAGCGGCTGCGGTGATTTTCTCTCCTTCATGCTCTTCAAAACAATCAATACGGAAGCCATCAATCGCAATGTCTTGCGTCGCGCAAGAAAGGGCAATGATGAAACAACACAACGCAGCTAAAAACAGCTCGTTTTGAATATCCAATGTCGCCATTTTTAAGGTTGCGCACACAGCGATTAACTGACACACCAATATCCAGCTTCTTCGTTGACCAAGCGCGGCATGTAAGCAGGGGAGCTTAATGCGATCGAGGAGTGGAGACCATAAAAAATTTACTGTGTAAGCGCCAAACACGAGGCCAAATAGACCAATGGTACTGCGGCTTAATCCTTCGTCTTTAAGCCAAGCGGACATGACTGAACCAATCAACACCCAAGGAAATCCACTCGCGATACCGAACCCAAACACCGTCGCTAACCGTTTGTCTGAAAAAAGCATTTTAAAATAATTTAGCATTAATGACGGTGTCATAGTGGGCTCTCGTTGTTATTGTTGTTCTTCCAACACTTCCATGTTGAAAATAATCACAGGTTCTTTGGGAATAAATGAGTAACCCAACTTTTTGTTGTAATCAGTTTCAACTTGCATAATGGCATCTAAGGTATCTGTACCTTCCACAGCATAACCAAAAACCGCAAATCCCCAGCCTTTACCCGGATTCAAATGGTCATTGTCATTCATGTTAAAAAAGAACTGACGCGTGGCAGAATGAGGTTTGTTGTCTTGGTAAGCCATTGCGATAGTGTACATATCATTTCGCAAGCCGTTACCACTTTCGTTAAAAATAGGCGCGCGTTCAAACATTCCGTCGTAATCTTTATCATAACCGCCACCTTGAATGACGAAGTCTTTCTCGTTCGCGTCATCGCGTTCGACGCGATGGAAAACGGAACCTTTGTAATCGCCATTTGCAACGTAGGTAAGAAAATTGTTTACCGTAATAGGTGCGCGCATTCGGTCAAGTTCGACAACGATGGCCCCTTTGCTTGTGTTGATTTTTACACGGGGGAACAAGTTATCTTTTTGGACGAATTTGCCGTCAATAGCAGCAAAAGAATTGAGGCTGAATAAGCCAATCAGCAAAGCGGCGAACCACGCTTTCATTTTCTACTCCTCTAGGAATGCAATCACTTCTTTGTCACTAATCATACGGGTAATGATTTGAATAATTAAGTTATTGAGTTGATTTTCGACTTTTGATTGTTCATGTAACAGTGGTCCCGTTTGTTCCGCTTTCCCTGAGAAGGTCTTATTGAATTGGCGGCGGCCATCGCTAATTTGCAACTCAAATTCTGCAAAGGCATTACTGGTGTGCTGCGCTAAGGATTCACTTACTCTGGCGTTGAGTGATTTTATCAGTAGTGTCATTCGGGTATTAGCACTTGTAACAACTCGCGCCTGTTGTGCTTCGAGAGCGTCAATTAATGCTCGTTCCACCAACGTCGGTAATTCAGCGTGCGGCAAATAGATTTGAGGTTCTTGATCAACCACTTTAATCGAAAATTTACTCACTCGGTGGTCAATTACACTCAGTTGAAGAGTTTTTGGAATTGCATGGTAAAATCCACCTTGATATTGAGGTGATAGGACAACTGGACGCAATGCAGAAGAGCATCCACTCAAGCAAAAAACTAGGATAAATAAACTGGCAACTGTCTTCATGATTGACCTCGTTTTTGAGCGCTTAATACGACAAATTTCTTGTTACTTCCGAGTAACTTGCAGTTATCAAATAGGCGATTAAGTTTTTCTTCGTAACCTAAATGACGATTACCTATAATACGCAGTTCTCCACCGACACGAAGCGTTCGTTTCGCTTCTAAAAACATCTGCCATGCTATGTGATCCGTGATAGCTTGAGCTTGATGGAAAGGAGGATTGCATAGAATTAAATCCGCAGTTGCTGGCAAAAAGCCAGACAAGCAGTCAGTTTGAATAAACTCGCATTGCGCCATTTGTTCTGGCAAATTTTCCTGAACGTTCAGTTTGGCAGAGGCTACAGCCATGGCGGACTCATCGACGAAGGAAACCTGTACGTTGGGCATTTTTGATAGCACAGTTAAACCAATTACGCCGTTTCCACACCCCAAATCCACGATACGAAGTGATTT
Source organism: Pseudoalteromonas xiamenensis (assembly GCF_030994125.1). NCBI lineage: Bacteria > Pseudomonadati > Pseudomonadota > Gammaproteobacteria > Alteromonadales > Pseudoalteromonadaceae > Pseudoalteromonas > Pseudoalteromonas xiamenensis. Next base: position 2,871,365 of record NZ_CP099917.1, read on the forward strand.
CTTGCCTTGCGGTAAATAGTTCATAAAAAACCGAGCTCCAATGTCCAGGGAATCTCGTGAAAATACGTTCGCATGGTTAAATACCGTGAACTCAGTATTTTCCAATGGCCACGAGACGACATGTTCGCATAGGGCTTTACCCTCACTGAGTGTTTTTGTTGTAGCAAAGATAAGTCGAGATTTTTTACTCGCGAGGCTTGTGGTTGGTTCACTCAGTGATTTGCCAATCAGTTTCAATGTTGACGTGTGAATGTCCTTCGCTTTACCAGCCAGCACAACAGGGATACCCGGTTTTAGGTGGGTACTGAGTTGGGAAAGTAATGCGGCCAGAAATCCATTATTTTTCGGCAGCTTAATAACGACGAGATCGATTGTATCGGCAAAATTAGCGAGGCTATCAACGAACTCAACCGTTTTGTCTACTAAGTTATTTGCAGCTAGATTGTATTTCGCTGCTTCATGGCTTACGAAGGAATCAGATAGAGACGTAATTTTAGGTGCGTTCAACGCACAGGCTAGCGCACCAAAGCTATCATTAATTATTAACAGATGCTTTGGCGTGTCCGCTAACGTCTCGACATGCTCAACCAATAGTTCATCGGCAGAATCCCAAGCTTGAAGGCTACGGTTCTTTTGGTCCAGAGGAAAGCGGTGTAGAGTATAAGTTACTCCACCTAATAAAGCGTCTGTTAGCATAGTGTTCGTTGTCGCGTTAAAGAGAAGCTGAATCATACCATGTTTGAGTTGTCGCAAAAACCAGACTTACCAAATGGTTTTCAATACTTAATGCCCGTCATTAGCACTCAGAAGGCGTGGTCACTCTTTGACTTTTTACAGTCGAACATAAATTGGCAACAACCCTCGATTCGAGTGTACGGGAAATTTCATCCTATTCCTCGATTACAGTGTTATGTCGCTGACTCAGGGCTGAATTATCAATACTCGGCTCTGAATTTACGTCCAGAGGCTTGGAATGAACCTTTATTCGCAATGCGGCAGCGTTTAGAAACCGCGTTTAAACAACCCTTCAACGCGGTATTACTAAATTATTATCGTAATGGTTTAGATTGCATGGGATGGCACAGTGATGATGAGCCGGAATTAGGCGACAATCCGACGATAGTGTCAGTATCACTTGGTGCGGCGCGCAAATTCGCCATTAAAGACCGCGAAACGGCGTCACAATGGCAATTATATCTAGAGCATGGTAGCGCGTTAGTAATGACTGGAGTGAGTCAACAGCTGTACGTGCACAGTTTGCCAAAGCAGCGCAAAGTGGGTGAAGGTAGGATTAATCTCACGTTTAGAAACATAGTGAATAAATAGCAATTCTCGAGTTGCCCACGTATAGTAACGCCCACAGAACTAGAGGAGTATTCACATGTCTATGCAACAAATTTTATTCGACAAGATCAATGCAGCGATTTCTTGCTCTGTTTTAGACGTCGTAAATGAAAGCCATATGCACAGTCGCGGTGAAGATTCTCATTTTAAAGTCATTGCAGTCAGTGAAAGCTTTTCAGGCCAACGTTTATTGCAACGTCATCGTACAATTAATGCTATTCTTGCCGAAGAGCTAGCAAATCACATCCATGCGCTTGCTATACACGCGTATACGCCTGAGGAATTTGCGGAGCGTCAGAATGAAGCACCTGCTTCTCCGTCTTGTTTAGGTGGTTCAAAGTTCGATTAGTAGCTGATCAGACCTGATCTTGCTCGAACTACCAGTAAACTAGGACAGTTTTTCTAAAAGCAAAAAGACGAAAATAGGACTCAACATGGTTATTCAGCCGAAAATTCGTGGTTTTATTTGTACTAATGCACATCCAGTCGGCTGTGCTGCGCACGTAAATGAACAAATTGCATACGTGAAGTCGCAAGGCAAATTAACTAATGGCCCTAAAAATGTACTCGTAATCGGTGCCTCTACTGGTTACGGTCTAGCATCTCGTATTACCGCTGCATTTGGTTGCGGTGCTAAGACACTTGGCGTGTTCTTTGAAAAAGAAGGCGTTGAGAAAAAAACGGGAACTGCGGGTTGGTATAACACTGCTGCATTTCAACGCGCGGCAGAAGCAGAAGGCCTATGGTCAAAAAACATCAATGGTGATGCGTTTTCTGACGAGATAAAAGCTAAAGCAATCGACACAATTAAAGCTGAGATGGGCCAAATCGATTTAGTGGTTTACTCGTTGGCTTCACCACGCCGTACTGATCCAAAAACGGGTGAAACGTATTCTTCCGTATTAAAGCCAATTGGTAAAACAGTTACGACTAAAAATCTAAACACCTCTAAGCGTGCTATCGATGAAGTGACTGTTGAAGCAGCAAATGAAGATGAAATTGCAAATACCATTAAAGTAATGGGTGGCGAAGACTGGGAACTTTGGATTGACGCGCTGCATGAAGCAGGCGTTTTAGCTGAAGGATTTAAAACTGCAGCGTACACCTACATTGGAAAAGAGTTAACGTGGCCAATCTACGGACACGCGACGATAGGTAAAGCGAAAGAAGATCTAGATAGAGCGGCGAAAGCGCTTAATGAGAAAACAGCAGCGCTGAAAGGGGAAGCTTACGTAGCCTCGTTAAATGCGGTAGTGACTCAAGCGAGCTCAGCGATTCCAATCATGCCACTGTATATTTCTGCACTTTTCAAAGTGACCAAAGAAGAAGGTATTTACGAAGGTACAATTGAACAGATCTATGGTTTGTTCACGGAAAACCTGTTTGGTGAGGCACCGCGTTTTGACGATGGTGGGCACTTATTCCAAAACTACAAAGAGCTTCAGGATGATATTCAGGCGCGTATTCAGGCAATCTGGGACGCGACGACGACAGAAACAATCGACGAATTAACAGATTATGTTGGTTACCATAATGAATTCCTTCGTCTGTTCGGGTTTGGGTTTGAGTCTGTAGACTATGACGCAGAGGTTGACCCTGTCGTAGAGATAAACCACATGGTTTAAATCGGAAAGCCGCTTCAAAGCGGCTTTTTTGCGTTTTTAGGGACGAATCGAGAGGGCTTTTTTGATTTTCTCGAATACCCGAATGCAATACCACAATAGTCTAGGTTGAAAAATTGTCGCTTAAACAGAGCCACATAAAAGGCTTTGTTTCGCGTATTAATTTCATATTTCCACTCGCATAGTCGGTATGATTGATGTTAAAATCTGGGAAATATGTAATAACATTATCGCATCGCTCAAAGAGTGTTGAGATGGGGTTGCTCTTTAAATCCTAACCAATAACTTGAATAAAGCGCTGCGGTGAACAAAGATTATTCAGTTTCTTTCCATTAATGTAATGCAAGTGCGTATGATCAACATAAAAAAAGGTCTGGATTTACCGATAGAGGGCGCACCTCAACAAGTTATTCATGACGGCCCTGCTGTCAAACGAGTAGCTGTGTTAGGTGAAGAGTTTATTGGTATGCGTCCTACCATGCATGTCCGCGTGGATGACCAAGTCAAAAAAGGCCAAGTTCTTTTTGAAGATAAAAAGAACCCAGGCGTCAAGTTCACTGCGCCAGCTTCTGGTGTAGTTAAAGAAATTAACCGTGGTGCGAAGCGCGTACTTCAGTCTGTTGTGATTGAAGTGAGCGGCAATGAGCATATCGCGTTTGATAAATTTGCTGCTTCTGAACTAGCTGGTTTAGATCGCGAAGTTGTTAAACGTGTACTAGTTGATGCAGGTCAGTGGCCAGCATTACGTGCTCGTCCGTTTAGCCGTGTTGCAGCGTTAGATGCAACGCCAAGCTCAATCTTCGTTACGGCAATCGACACTAACCCATTAGCTGCAGATCCTGCTGTGATCATCGCTGAAAACGTGGAAGCGTTTGAAGCGGGTCTTGCTGTCGTGTCTCGCTTAACTGATGGTAAAGTGTTTGTTTGTAAAAAAGCGGGCGCGAAAATCCCAAGTTCTGCTATTTCACAAGTTGAAGTACATGAATTTGCGGGCGTTCACCCAGCTGGTAACGTTGGCACTCACATCCATTTCCTCGATGCAGTTTCTGCAAGCAAGCAAGTTTGGCACTTAGGTTACCAAGATGTAGTTGCGTTTGGTAAGCTTTTCCTAACTGGCGAAGTTTCAGCAGAGCGTGTGATTTCACTCGCGGGTCCTCGAGTTAAGAATCCTCGTTTAGTTCGTACTACACTCGGTGCGTCGTTAACTGATTTAGTATCAGGTGAGCTAGAAGAAGGTGACAACCGTATCATTTCTGGTTCGGTGTTGGCTGGTAAAACAGCAACAGGTCCTCATGCTTACTTAGGTCGTTACCACGTTCAAGTGTCTGTACTGCTTGAAGGTCGTGAAAAAGAACTATTTGGTTGGATTGTACCAGGCAGCGACAAGTTCTCTGTTACTCGTTCGTTCCTGTCTCACCTAGCGCCAAGTCGTCTATTCAAGATGACTACGTCAACAGGTGGTTCTGACCGTGCGATGGTTCCAATCGGTAGCTACGAGCGTGTAATGCCTCTTGATATTCTGCCAACACTCTTATTGCGTGACCTTATTTCACGTGACTTAGATGGCGCAATTGCGTTAGGTGCATTGGAGCTAGATGAAGAAGATTTGGCACTTTGTACTTTCGTATGCCCAGGCAAATACGAGTACGGTTCAATCCTTCGTGATTGCTTGACGACTATCGAGAAGGAAGGTTAAGAAATGGCCTTAAAGAAATATTTAGAAGACATTGAACACCACTTTGAACCAGGCGGTAAGCACGAAAAGTGGTATGCATTGTATGAAGCAGTTGCAACGATTCTGTACACGCCAGGTTATGTAAACAAAGGCACAACACACGTTCGTGACAACATCGACCTAAAACGTATCATGATTTTTGTATGGTTGGCGACATTCCCAGCTATGTTCTTTGGTATGTTTAACATCGGTCATCAAGCGACTATCGCTCTTGGCAATGGTTTCGAGCTGGCAAATAGCTGGCAAGTAGCCCTTTTCCATATGTTTGGTGGCGACCTCTCAGCGACTTCCGGTTGGGGCGCTAAGATGTTCTACGGCGCCTGTTTCTTCCTACCTATCTACGCAACGACCTTTATCGTTGGTGGTTTTTGGGAAGTATTATTCGCGTCTATCCGTAAGCACGAAGTGAACGAAGGCTTCTTCGTAACATCAGTACTATTCGCCCTAATCCTGCCAGCAACAATTCCATTGTGGCAAGTAGCACTCGGTATCACATTCGGTGTGGTTATTGCGAAAGAAGTATTTGGTGGTACAGGCCGTAACTTCTTGAACCCAGCACTTGCTGGCCGTGCATTCCTATTCTTCGCATACCCAGCGCAAATTTCTGGTGACACAGTTTGGACAGCCGTTGATTCATTCTCGGGTGCAACATACTTAAGCCAAGCTGTTGCTGGTAGCCTAGACTACAGCAATATGGCGCTTTGGTGGAATTCATTCTACGGCTTTATCCAAGGTTCTGTGGGTGAAACATCAACACTAGCTATCCTAATCGGTGGCTTGTTCTTGATCTACACACGTATCGCTTCATGGCGCATCGTACTAGGTACTTTCCTAGGTATGGTTGTGACTGCAACGATTCTTAACATGGTAGGTTCAGAAACAAACGCTGCATTCGCAATGCCTTGGCATTGGCACCTAGTATTAGGTGGTTTTGCATTCGGTATGTTCTTCATGGCTACTGATCCTGTATCAGCTTCATTTACGGATAAAGGTAAATGGGCATACGGTGCACTTATTGGCTTCATGGTTGTGATGATCCGCGTTGTAAACCCGGCATACCCAGAAGGCATGATGTTAGCAATTCTATTCGCTAACCTATTTGCGCCGCTATTTGACCACTTCGTAGTGCAGGCTAACGTGAAGAGGAGATTAGCTCGTGGCTAAGAAAGAAACAGTTGGCAGAACGTTAGGCGTTGTTGTTGGCCTATGTTTAGTGTGTGCGATTGTTGTAGCAACAGCATCTGTGCAGCTACGTCCACTACAGAAAGCAAGTAAATCTGCTGATATTCAGCGCAACATCCTACTTGTATCTGGTTATAAAGACGTTACTGATGTTGCGAACACATTTGCGAACAACATCGAGTCACGCGTAATCAACATGGATTCAGGTGCGTTTGTTGACGAAGACCCGTCGACGTTTGATTTTGAAGCGACTAAGTACGATGCTAAGCGTAGCGTTAAGCTTGCAAAAGCGGATGACAAAGCGGGCATTCAACGTATGACGACGAATTCACCGGTTTACTTTGCTCGTAACGAAGCAGGTAAAATCGAGACTATCGTACTACCCATCCAAGGTTACGGCCTTTGGGGTATCATGTACGGTTTCTTAGCGCTTGAAGCAGATGGTGTGACTGTTAAGTCAATCAACTTCTTCAAACACTCTGAAACACCAGGTCTTGGTGGTGAGATCCAAAACCCGAAATGGACAGCGCTTTGGGCTGGAAAAGCTCTACCACTTGACGTTGTTAAGAGTGGTGCTGAAGGTAACCAGCATAAAGTTGACGGTCTATCAGGTGCGACATTGACATCACACGGTGTTGATAACACAGTTGATTTCTGGACTAGCGACAAAGCATTTGGTCCGTTCCTTGCGAAAGTACGTAAAGGAGAGCTGAACTAATGGCTAATGCAAAAGACGTAAAACAGGTTCTATTTGGCCCTGTACTAGCAAATAACCCGATTGCACTTCAAGTACTGGGTATTTGTTCTGCGCTAGCGGTAACATCAAAAATGGAAAAGGCGTTAATCATGTCAATCGCATTGACATTGGTTACGGCATTTTCAAGCTTGTTTATCTCAATGCTACGCAATCACATCCCATCGAGCGTTCGTATCATCGTTCAGATGACGATTATCGCTTCGTTGGTAATCGTTGTTGACCAAGCGCTTCAAGCGTTTGTTTATTCAACAGCAAAAGAACTCTCGGTATTCGTTGGTCTAATCATTACCAACTGTATCGTAATGGGTCGTGCAGAAGCTTATGCAATGAAGTCGCCTCCAATGATGTCATTCCTTGATGGTATCGGTAATGGTTTAGGCTACTCAGCGATGCTAATGACCGTTGCTTTCGTTCGTGAATTAGGCGGCTCAGGTTCATTGTTTGGTGTGCAAATTATGCCACTTATCTCTGAGGGTGGTTGGTATCAACCAATGGGTCTATTGATCCTTCCTCCGAGCTCGTTCTTCATTATTGGTCTTATTATTTGGGCGCTACGCACTTATAAGAAAGATCAAGTAGAAGCGAAGGCGTAAGGGGAGCGAGATGGAACATTACATTAGCTTATTCGTAAAAGCGGTTTTCATTGAAAACTTAGCATTATCATTCTTCCTAGGTATGTGTACATTCTTAGCTGTGTCTAAGAAAGTAACTACTGCTCTTGGTCTTGGTATTGCGGTAGTTGCGGTACTCGGTATTTCAGTACCTGTAAACAACTTGGTTTACCACGCTATCTTAGCGCCAGGCTCACTTGAGTGGCTAGGTTTCCCAGAAGCTGACCTGAGCTTCTTGAAATTCCTAACCTTTATCGGTGTTATCGCCGCTCTAGTACAAATTCTAGAGATGGCTTTAGACAAATACTTCCCAGCGCTTTATAACGCGTTAGGTATTTTCCTTCCGCTAATCACAGTAAACTGTGCGATTTTCGGTGCGGTTTCGTTCATGGTTGAACGTAACTATAACTTCGGTGAGTCGGTTGTTTACGGTATTGGTGCTGGTGTTGGTTGGGCGCTTGCTATTGTATTGCTAGCAGGTATCCGTGAGAAGATGAAGTACGCAGACGTGCCAGATGGTCTTCGTGGTTTAGGTATTACCTTTATCACTGTAGGTCTAATGGGTCTTGGCTTCATGTCTTTCTCTGGTATTTCACTGTAAGGTAGCTAGGAGAAATCATGCTAGAGGTTTATTTAGGCGTAGGTATTTTCATTGCTATCGTAGTAATGCTAGTGCTTATCATCATTGCAGCGAAGTCTAAACTTGTTGCTGAAGGTGATGTGACTATCGGTATCAATGGTGATGCTGAAAAAGCAATCAAGATCCCAGCTGGTGGCAAGTTGCTTGGTGCACTTGCTAACTCAGGTATCTTCGTATCATCGGCGTGTGGTGGCGGTGGCTCATGTGGTCAATGTCGTGTACACGTTCATTCAGGTGGTGGTGACATTCTTCCAACTGAGCTTGACCACATTTCTAAGGGTGAAGCTCGTGAAGGCTGTCGTCTAGCGTGTCAGGTAAACGTTAAATCTGACATGGAAATCGAACTTGAAGAGTCAATCTTCGGTGTTAAAAAGTGGGAATGTACTGTTATCTCTAATGATAACAAAGCGACGTTCATCAAAGAACTTAAGCTTGGTATTCCGGATGGTGAAATCGTTCCGTTCCGTGCAGGTGGCTACATCCAGATTGAAGCGCCAGCACACCATGTTAAATACGCGGATTACGATATTCCAGAACAATACCGTGGTGACTGGGAACGTTTTGGTTTCTTCAAGCTTGAATCAAAAGTTGATGAGCCAACGATCCGTGCTTACTCAATGGCTAACTACCCAGAAGAGTTTGGCATTATCATGCTTAACGTTCGTATCGCGACTCCGCCACCGAACAACTTAACTTTACCATGTGGTAAAATGTCATCTTACATCTGGTCACTTAAGCCAGGAGATAAGGTAACAATTTCAGGTCCATTCGGTGAATTCTTCGCGAAAGACACGGATGCAGAAATGGTATTCGTTGGTGGCGGTGCTGGTATGGCGCCAATGCGTTCACACATTTTCGACCAATTGAAGCGTCTTAACTCTAAACGTAAGATGTCATTCTGGTACGGTGCTCGTTCTAAACGTGAAATGTTCTACGTGGAAGATTTCGATGGCTTAGCGGCTGAGAACGATAACTTCGTATGGCACGTAGCCCTTTCAGATCCTCAACCAGAGGACAACTGGGAAGGTTACACAGGCTTCATTCACAACGTTCTGTTTGAGAACTACTTGAGAGATCATGAAGCGCCAGAAGATTGTGAGTTCTACATGTGTGGACCTCCGATGATGAATGCTGCGGTAATCAACATGTTGAAAGAATTAGGTGTTGAAGACGAAAACATCCTATTGGATGACTTCGGTGGCTAAACCATCGTGATGCATATAAGTTAATTTGCATAATCTGAACCCCTGTGTGAAACACACAGGGGTTCTTTTTTTAGAGGAATTGGAATGACTGAATACCGCTTGGTAAAAAACCTCGCATTAGGCCTATTCGTATCTGGTTTTTTGTCGGCTTGTAGCCCAGCAAATGAAGAACGGATGCTGGAAATGCATGGCAAAACAATGGGCACTACGTACAGCATTAAAGTGTTTCCCGGAAATGTGAACATCGAACAAAATGCTTTGCAGGCTGAGATTGATGCTGAACTTGTTGCCGTGAATCAATCAATGTCGACCTACATCCCCGATTCAGAGATAAACACCTTTAATGCCCTTGAAGCTGGCGTTGTAATGCCAATTAGCGAGGATTTTCGCCGTGTTGTGGCCGAATCGATCCGTTTGGGCAAATCGACACAAACACTCGATGTGACTATGGGCCCATTAATCGATTTGTGGGGATTTGGACCAGATAAACGCCCAACTATTCGTCCAAGCCAAACTCAATTGGAGGAGATGGTCTCGCGTATTGGTGTTGATAAGTTGGTTCTGACTGAAGAAGGTTTGGAAAAGACAACGAATGGATTACGTTTATCGTTCTCTGCAACAGCTAAGGGTTATGGTATCGACAAAGTGGCTGAGCTAATTGAAAAGCATAATATTCATAATTACATGATTGAGATCGGCGGTGAACTTCGTGTCGCTGGGACAAAGGCAGATGGTGAACCATGGCGAATTGCGATTGAGCAACCTGATGCACCTATGGGGCAGCGTCAAGTACATCGTGTGTTAGAACCGGGTACCAACGGTATCGCAACTTCGGGTGATTACCGTATTTTCTACGAAATGGATGGCGAGATTTATACGCATTTAATCGACCCCGTAACAGGTATGCCTATCAAGCATGATCTCGTTTCTGTCACAGTTCTACATCCTTCGGCAATGACCGCTGATGGTCTCGCAACAGCGTTGACGGTAATGGGGATGGATAAAGCACAAGCTTACGCAGAAGAGCATCATTTACCGGTTTATCTTATGAGTAAAACACCAAGTGGTATTCAAACTTGGTCTAGTACAGCCTTTAAACCATATTTGTGAGCAAGGTTTAAGCGCGCTATAATAGCGCGGTCCGTTGCCAGCCTGACTTTGCGGTCAGGCTTCGATTTTAAGGGTTAAAGCAATGTCGTTGATTCTTCTTACTTTTGGTTTATTAATTCTAATTGTACTCGCTATGGCAGTCGGTGTTCTGGTTCAGAAAAAGTCGATGGCAAGCAGCTGTGGTGGTTTAGGTTCAATGGGTATTGATAAAGTGTGCGATTGCGATGACCCATGTGATAAACGCAAAAAGCGCTTAGCGAGAGAGCAAGTTTGGAAAGACAACCAAATTCTGTGATACGAATATTGATTAAAAAATGCGGGCAAGGCTCGCATTTTTTATGCTCGTTATCTTCTTAACAAAAGCACCGTTGTGACTGTGCAGGCAAAAGGAACCGAGTATGAAATTGCATTTTATTCGCCATGCGCAACCTACAACAAAAGGTGTGCTATTAGGGCGAACTGACGCTCACCTGCAGTACCCTGTGGCATTGAGCCGCTATGCCAAATCCCTGATAGGAAGCCGGTTCGACACAATTTATGTTTCGCCTTTGGAGCGTACTCAGCAAACGTTGGATGCGCTCAATGTATCTGGTGATGTGGTGCTCGACAGTGCGATTGTTGAATGTGATTTTGGTCATTGGGATGGGAAAACATACGAATGGCTTTGGAGGCACGCCGCCCAGATTGGACAATTTTGGTCTGATCCTTGGTCTGTAACGCCGCCTGACGGCGAAACGATGACAGACTTTGCGACACGCTGTCATGGATTTTTAAAACGACTTTTGAATACGAGCAAGGCCGAGGAAAACGTGCTGGTAATTAGTCATGCAGGCGTTTTAAAGTTCGTTTATTTTCATGTGCTTGGAATTGAAGAACCCTCAGGGACACAGCTGGCAGCGATTGAATTTAATTACTTAACTGGATTTAGTCTAGACGTGTTTATTGACGATCAAGGTGTACGTTGGCCAAAAGTTGTATTTTAGACGTCTAGACTTCATAATAGCGGAATTATTGCGTATTAGCAGATATTGGGAAGAAGGTGCGAATCCTTCACTGTCCCCGCAACTGTAATTGAAGGCGTGCCTTCACGCGGTATCAGTTTTGCGTCTAGTCAACATGACCTTGTCGATATCACAAGGTTGTTGCAAAGGATGCTAAGCATTGCCGCGAATAAGTCAGATACCAAGGCTAATACGAGTACTTGAGCGGGCGCACTCAGGTCAAAGCGCTCAATAGAGTGGCTTTGCGGTGCCCAAAATTCAGAGGCACTATGGCAAATTTAGCTTGTTCAGACACGCTCATTCAGATTGATCATCTTTGCGTCGAAAAAGGGAATAAGTCCCTTATCAACGACGTCTCTTTTTCTATTTCTCGCGGAGAGTTTGTTGGATTGATTGGCCCTAACGGTGCTGGTAAATCGACGCTATTGCGTTGCTTATATCGTTATTTCCAACCATCGTCGGGTAATTTGCTGTTCCAAGGGAAACCGATTGAAGTGGTGTCTCTAAAGCAGTACGCGAAGCAAGTTGCTGTCGTTCTACAGGAAGTCGGAAATGACTTTAATCTCGCCGTTGTCGATGTCATTTTAATGGGGTTAACACCGCATAAACCGCTTTTTTCAAACTATACCTCTGATGATAGAGCGAAGGTCATGCAGTCACTGAATGCGGTTGGTTTGGCTCTCAAGGCCTCACAGTCCTATTCCAGTTTATCAGGAGGAGAGCGACAGCGAGTGATGATAGCCAAAGCGATGGTCCAGCAGCCTGAGTTACTGATAATGGACGAGCCAACAAGTCACTTGGACGTTAAATATCAGATTCAAATTATGGAGCTCGCAAAGGCAATGAACGTCACCGTGATAGCCTCATTCCACGACTTAAACCTTGCCGGTGCGCTTTGTGAGCGTATTTTGGTGCTTAAATCAGGCGAGTTAATTGCTAACGGTTGTCCCATTGATGTATTGACAAATGAACTTCTAAGCGCAGTTTTTGGCGTCTGTGCAGAGGTCGATATTCTTCACTCCGGTTCAAAAGCCATTCCTCATATTCGTTATCACTATGGGTATATTTGAGATGCCGAATAATGCGATGAAACAAAGTTTGGTCGTGAGCATCTTGTTCTTGGCGGTGCTTGGCAGTTTTATGACATCGATGATGTTAGGGGCGGTAACGGTGTCGTTGGCTGATGTATTACAGGCGTTGATTAACGCTGAGCCAAGTAATTTAATGCAAAAAATTGTGATTGAGCTCAGACTTCCTCGGGCCATTTTAGCGTTTACCGCGGGAGCTGGACTTTCTCTGGCGGGAGTCATACTGCAAACCGTTACTCGAAATCCACTTGCTGACCCCTATCTGTTTGGTATTTCTTCAGGCGCCTCGTTTGGGGTGGTCTTGCTCTTTTCACTTACAGGCATTCAAGCTGGATTGGTCATTGCGGGAGCGGCCTTTTTAGGTAGTACGCTGGCGGTCAGTTTGTTGATAGCACTGGCATTAAGCGTGAGAAGTTCCCAAGTTGAAGTGTTGCTACTAGCGGGAGTCGCATTGTCCTTCTTATTCAGTGCGCTCACGAGTCTATTGCTGTATTGGACTGATCCAGAAGCCATCAGTGCGATTCTTTTTTGGAACTTAGGTAGCTTTGGTCGAGCCGATTGGCAGTGGTTATGGTTGCCAGTTACGGTAGTGCTGAGTGCGTGTGCCATTTTGCTGCTTTATCGTCGTTCATTGAATGCATTGCTACTCGGTGATGAATCAGCTACTACGGTTGGTGTAAATGCGGGTCGACTGCGTGTGGCGATGTTATTAATCAGCTCACTGATTACCGCAGTGCTTGTAGCAAGTTGCGGAGGTGTTGGTTTTGTCGGTTTGATGATCCCACACATTGTGCGATTTTTTATTTCGCAAGCCAAAGTGTCGGGTCTACTCGCGACGTTTTTAACGGGTGGTTTGTTTATGCTCTGGGTCGACATTGTCGCGCGTTCACTTCTGGACAATCAGGAGCTACCTGTTGGCGTCATCACCGCTTCCATTGGCAGTTTATTCTTCCTTATCCTTTTGCTGCTCCGCAGCCGGACTCGCGCTTTATGACATTGAATACACTTTTTGATATCCCGCCACTTAACACAAAGCTTAAACGGGTGTGCCAGGCTCGGATCGACAATAAAACCAAACCGTTAGGCGCTCTTGGACTGCTCGAACCGTTGGCTTTGCAGTTAGCACTTATTTTAACGCGTTCTGAGTACAATCAAATCGAACTTGGTAAACCGCAAATGCTTATCTTTGCGGGGGATCATGGTATCGCGGCCGAAGGAGTGTCGATTGCACCAAGTGAAGTAACGGGTCAAATGGTCGCTAACTTTGCAAACGGTGGTGCGGCAATCAACGCATTGTGCCAAACCTTAGGCTGGCAACTCAGCGTTGTGGATTGCGGTATATTGGTAAAGCCAGAGTCTGAACTAAATGTAATTTCTCAACGTTTAGGTACTTCAACAAATGCTTTTCATCGTGCGCCTGCCATGGATCGCGAGACGCTTGATCGTGGTTTTGACTTGGCCAACGCTCTTATCAATAACATGCTTGAGAAAGGGACGAAGGTCTTTGCGTTTGGTGAAATGGGCATCGGCAACACGACATCTGCTTCGGCAATATTTTCCGCGATATCGTTGCTTTCACCTAAAGAAACGGTCGGTAAGGGGACTGGTGTAAGCGAAGAGATTGTAACGAAAAAGCAAAAGCTCATTGCAGAAGCGTTATCGCTTCATCACGAGCAGCTAAATACGTCGATAGGTGTACTACAGCATCTCGGAGGCTATGAAATTGTGCAAATGGTGGCGAGTATGTTGACTGTTGCAAAAGCACAAAAGGTTGTCGTGGTAGATGGCTTTATCGCCACAGCAGCGGCATTAATAGCGACTAAACTAGCGCCGAACGCAAAGGATTACATGATTTTTGCCCACTGCTCTGGCGAACAAGGGCATAAAAAAATGCTGGAATATTTAGGGGTAACGCCGTTGCTGAATATAGGGCTACGGCTGGGTGAAGGCACTGGGGCCGCACTTGCATTGCCTTTGCTACAAAGTGCTGCCGCCTTTTACAACGATATGGCGAGTTTTTCCGATGCGAATGTCACAGAGGTGAATGGATGAACCTGAATGGGTTGCAATTTAAATTAGCCTTAGTGTTTTTAACGCGCTTACCGATAAAGATTCAACAGGAGGTGGAAGAAGAATCCATTAATCTTGCGTCGGGCTACTTCGCGTTGGTTGGCCTGATTATCGCGCTGATGCTCAGTGTGGCATATCTTGTTGTTGGACTTATTTTTCCCGCTGAACTCGCTATTTTACTTCTCTTGGCTTTCTCGTTGTTGCTTACGGGGGCATTTCATGAAGATGGCTTTGCAGATGTCTGGGACGGATTTGGCGGTGGCTGGACGCAAAATCAGAAGCTAGAGATTATGAAAGACAGTAGGCTTGGTACCTACGGCGCATCTGCGTTAGTGATTTTATTACTATCAAAATACATCAGCTTGTATATCTTAGCATTTGGTGCCTGGCAAGTCGTTACAGCCCTCGTGCTTGGGCATGTGTTGAGTCGCGCATTTGCAACAGCCGTGATTGGGCAATTGCCCTACGTACAGGCTGATGCCGAATCGAAAGTAAAACCGGTTGCTAAACACTTAAACCCTGAAAGCGCGCAGTTATTGTGGCTCACAAGTGCTGCCGTGTTGCTGTTAACTTGGATGTTGACCCCGTTGAGTTTTTATGGACTTTGCGGTTTGTGTGTGGTTCTTTTTGCGGTGCAAAGCCTATGTAAACAGTGGTTCAAAGCACAGCTTCAAGGCTATACGGGAGATTGTTTGGGCGCAGCTCAGCAATGCTTGGAGCTAACCGTATACTTCTATTTGGTGGCTATATTGGCATGAGTATCGAACTTTTTTTAGGTGGCGCTCGCTCCGGCAAAAGCCGATTAGCCGAAGAGCGTGCGTTGCAAATATTTGCGAAACATCTAGAGTGCAGATTGACCTATGTTGCTACCGCAACGGCGAACGATGAAGAGATGCAGGCGCGGATCAAGCAGCATCAAGCCCAACGCGATGGTCGTTGGATGGTTGTGGAAGAACCGTTTGAGTTAACTCAAACGCTGAGCCGCTTCACTGAAAAGGATGTGGTTTTGGTAGATTGTCTCACCCTTTGGTTAACAAATTGGCTATGCGACAGAGGACTAGAAGCTTATTTGGTTGAACGTTCAAAATTACTCGCCATATTGGCACAAAGCCGCGCGCACATTTTAATGGTCAGCAACGAAGTAGGCCATGGCATTGTGCCCATGGGGGTATTAAGTCGTCAGTTTGTTGATGAATCAGGTCGATTGCATCAGATGCTTGCCCAAGTGGCGTCACGTGTTGATTTTATTATTGCGGGATTACCGCTCACGATGAAACCGAGTTAGGAATAACGCATTGAAAACGTTAATGGTACAAGGTACGACTTCTGACGCAGGTAAAAGCACGTTAGTCGCAGGTCTTTGTCGAGTGCTTGCTCGGCGTGGCGTTAAAGTCGCCCCTTTTAAACCACAAAATATGGCCCTGAATAGCGCGGTAACGCCTGATGGTGGTGAAATTGGTAGAGCACAGGCATTACAAGCCATCGCCGCACAACAGCCGTTGTCGACGGATTTCAATCCCATTCTGCTGAAACCGAATAGTGACACAGGGGCGCAAGTTATCGTCCATGGCAAAGCGCTGTCGAATATGGAAGCGGCGAGTTATCACGACTATAAAAAAGTCGCCATGCAAGCCGTATTAGATTCCTATAACAGGCTTGGGCAGCAATATCAGTGGTGTCTTGTTGAAGGGGCCGGTAGCCCTGCGGAAATCAATTTACGTGAAAATGACATTGCCAACATGGGGTTTGCTTGCGAAGTGGATGCTCCGGTGATCATCATTGCGGATATTGACAAAGGAGGGGTCTTTGCGCATTTAGTCGGCACATTGGCACTGCTGTCTGAACAAGAGCAGGCGCTTGTTAAAGGTTTTGTGATCAATCGTTTTCGCGGTGATATTGGATTACTTCAGGGAGGGCTAGATTGGCTAGAGGCATATACGAACAAGCCTGTACTCGGTGTGTTGCCTTATCTCCATGATTTAGCTTTGGACGCTGAGGACGCACTCAATATCGACAATCGCGTAAATGCAGCAAAGCTCATCGTAGCAGTACTTGTGTTCCCCCATATTAGTAACCATACCGACTTTGATAGTTTAAGGTTAAACCCTGATGTGGATTTACGTTATGTACGCCACACCGAATCCATTGGTGAAGTAGACTTAATTATTTTGCCTGGTAGTAAGAATGTCTCTAGCGATTTGGTGTTTATGCAAAATGAACGCTGGCCAGCCGAGATTCGACGTCACCTACGTTACGGTGGCAAAGTGTTGGGAATTTGCGGTGGCCTACAAATGTTGGGGCATGAGATCAATGATCCAGACGGCGTAGAATCACAGGTTGTACGTACAGAAGGCTTGAAATTGGTCGATTTTGTCACACAACTTTTACCTCTAAAAGTGCTGACTCAGGCAAAAGGTCGCTGTTTACTTAACGATAAGGAAGTGGTGATTGAAGGGTATGAAATTCACTGTGGGCGCACCGAAGGGCGCGCTTTAACAAAGCCCTTTTTACGTTTTGAAAATCATCCTGAGGGGTTTCAAACAGACGGTTTTATTTCTGATGATAACCAGTTGGCGGGGACTTACTTACATGGTCTGTTCGATAGTCAAGAAGCGTGTAATGAGATCCTTCGTTGGGCGAGCGGTGGAGATTGGCAAGGTCAATCATTTAATTTAGCAGAGCATCGAGAAACGCAATTGGATCGCTTAGCAGACATTTGTGAACAGTATTTGGATTTAGAGACATTATTCTCGCAAGCGGCGAGCAAAGAGGACAAACATGAGTGATAAGCATCAAGAGCGTCAACAAAAAGTCAAAGAGCAAGTCGATGCCAAAGTTGCTGCAGCACAAATCGAGAAAGGCATTTTACAAGTCATCACGGGTAATGGGAAAGGCAAATCAACGTCTGGGTTTGGTACAGTTGCGCGTTGTGTTGGGCATGGAATGAATGCGGCGGTCGTGCAATTTATCAAAGGTATGTGGGAATGTGGTGAGCGGAATTTACTCGAAAAGGCAGGGGTGCCATTCGCGGTGATGAAAACGGGATTCACGTGGGAAACGCAAAACCGTAAAACCGACACGTTGGCGGCACAAGAAACCTGGGCTGTGGCTAAAGAATGGCTCAAAGATGAGTCTATCGACCTCGTGTTGTTAGACGAGCTTACCTACATGGTGTCGTACGATTATCTTGATTTAGATGAAGTGATAGAAGCACTTGAACATCGTCCTGTAATGCAATCCGTGATTATTACCGGGCGTGGTGCGCATCGTCGTTTAAAAGACTTAGCAGATACTGTAAGTGAAGTGCAAAACATCAAACATGCCTTTGAATCAGGTGTAAAAGCGCGTAAAGGTTTTGATTTTTAAACCTTAGGAGCGGCAATGAAAAATCGATGTATAGTTACGCTGGGGTTGGTTTGGTGCATAAATGCGTTTACCACCGCGAATGCCTTGGAAAAAGAAGTCGCCATGAAACCCGCGGCTCGAATAGTGGCGTTAGCCCCGCACATTGTTGAAAACTTATTTGTTATCGGCGCAGGCGATCGCATCGTTGGAACCGTGGACTATGCCGATTACCCAGAGGCTGCGCTTGGCATTCCCAGAATTGGAGGGTATCACGGTATTCAGCTTGAAAAACTGTTGGCGTTGGAACCGGATCTGGTGATTGCGTGGCAAACGGGCAATAAAAAAGACGATTTGGCAAAAATTGAATCTTTGGGCATTCCAGTGATGTATAGCAATGCAACGAGTCTCGAGGCAGTATCAGAAGAAATACGCCGCTTTGGTCAACTTACCGGACTCATTGAAAACGCCAACCTTGTTGCCATGAAATTTGACGAAAAACTAAAGATACTCAAAGCACATTACCGCAGTAGTTCATCCCTGCGTGCGTTTTATCAATTGTGGCCAGATCCAATGATGAGCGTTAATCGCAAAACTTGGATCCATGAGCTTATGACTTTGTGCCATGTCGAAAACGTCTTCGCGCAGGCGAGCAACGAGTACCCCCAGATAAGTCTTGAAAACGTGTTACATGCAAAACCGGATGTCATTATTGTACCGCATGAAAAAACCAAAAAGCAGGTCGACTTCATTGATTGGTCTGTCTGGCCGGAAATACCCGCAGGTAAATTTGATCAAGTGGTCGATGTCGACGCGGATTTATTGCATCGCTATACCACTCGAGTACTTGATGGTGTTGAAGAGATGTGTGATAAACTGAACGCTTCTCGCGAGTTTTACCAACAAAGGAAATAACATGACCACTTGGAGCGATGTACTTGGGCATGAAAAGCAGCAGCCTTACTTTCTAGAAACGTTAGACTATGTGACAAAGCGTCGTGCTGAAGGCGTGGTTGTTTACCCGCCACAAGAGAACGTATTTGAAGCATTCAAGGTTACACCCTTTGAAGATGTAAAAGTAGTGATCTTGGGTCAAGACCCTTATCACGGTCCAGATCAGGCCCATGGTTTATGTTTTTCCGTTTTGCCTGGTATCAAACCACCACCATCATTGGTAAACATGTACAAGGAACTCGCTGCAAGCATTGCTGGGTTCCAAGTGCCATCTCATGGCTATTTGTTGCCGTGGGCAGAGCAAGGCGTGCTGCTTCTCAATACCGTTTTAACGGTTGAACAAGGGCAAGCACATTCACATAAGCATTTAGGCTGGGAGCGATTTACCGATGTAGTCATTGAAAAGCTCAATGCGCATCGTGATGGTCTTATTTTCTTGCTGTGGGGTTCTCATGCACAGAAAAAAGGAAAAGCGATTGATAGAAATCGTCATCATGTGTTGCAAGCGCCTCATCCTTCGCCATTGTCTGCTCATCGTGGCTTTTTAGGTTGCCAGCATTTCGTTCAAACCAATGAATTACTCGCAAGCATGGGGAAAGCGCCAATTCAGTGGCAAGTGTAGCGCCCACATATCGGTCGTAAAATGTATCGTACTTAGTATAAACGCAGCGCTTTGTTCGGCTGCGTTTTTTCTTTTCCTGCTTACATTTATTCCCATTGCATCAAAGGTAGTGTTCAACCATAGACAATCGGATGTCAGGGATAAATTCACCTGATATTGAAGCTTTTACTTTATTGCTGTTCCGCGAATTGACGTACAAGCCCGTTGATGGCTTGAAAAGCCGCTGCAACTTGTTCATTGTCGGCATCGGCGTTGCTCAATAAGACATAGCCGAATTTTTCGCGACGATTTAGTAGCACATTTGTCGCAACACCAGGGTCAGAACCATCATGACTAACAATATCGCCATCGAGTTGCCAGAAATAGCCTATGTCACCTTCCGGTGTGGGGAGCGTCGTTTGCGGAGTTAACAAAGCGGTGACAACGGTGGGGCTGAGTGCTTGAGCACCATTAATTTTCCCCGAATTACCGAGCGCAATCAGGTAACGAGCTAAATCATGACTGCTTGATACAGCCATACCGTCGGCATACGTGATATTGCGATATTCTGGAACGTACACCGATTGTGAATCGTCATCCAATACGTACCTCGGAGTTGATGTCTCTGACTCAGTCACTGCCCAATAAGTATGTGCCATGCCAAGCGGATTAAACACAAACTGGGTGCTTAGGTGTGAAAGTGATTGGCCAGTTTTTTGCTCAAGCACAAGTCCTGCAAGTGCCGAGGCAATGTTAGAATAAACATAAGCTTGGTTGTTCTTTAAACCGTATTGAGTAATAAAATTCTCCTGTGTATGCAACTCGCCTTGCGCAGAGAGGTATTGGGAGAAAAACAGTTGTTCGTCCGACGAAACTGTTTCTGGACAGCCCATTTCGGGCGCCAAGCGCGACGCCAAACTTTGACTGTTTTCATAGATAAAGTAACTGCACAGATAGGTTCGATCCGAATCTAAAATCCCAGAGGTGTGAGTGATTAATTGTCGTAAAGTGAGCGGGTTATCTTGTGCAAATTGAGCGGAATCTATCACAAAAGGCAATATGGGTTGTAAAGCGGTATCCAAAAATTCTGGTTGGTTTTCGAGTGCAGCAGCAATGGTTGCACCTAATAGTGTTTTACTGACAGACCCTAAATAGAATTCGGATTGGGGTGAGGTTGCTTCGCCTGTTCGCGCATTCACTCCAAAGCCTTTTTCATACACGATTTCATTATCTTTTATTATGGAAATAGACATGTTTTTAATGTTTGCTTGATTGCTAAGCTGCAAGATCTTCTGCTCAAATTCGGCTTCGGATAACGTTTTATCTGATGTTCTACCTAAGGCTTTTAGCGCATAATCATAGGTCTGGAAGCGACCCATTTTTAAATCATCGACGGAAAAAGCAGGAAGCAATACTGCGGGTGGAATGCCGGTTTTTTCAAAGTATTGATTATCCGAAGTCCAATAGACTTCGTTTGACAGGGTTATAGACCAATCATTAGGTATATCGAAGAATTGTAGGTCTGATAACGCGCCTGAGGTTGCTTTACCTACTTGCGTAACCTGAGGAAGTGAGCGCATTGCTATAACAAAAATCTCACCAGCACTTACAGTCGCTTCGCTTGTTAATAAAAACACTGGATTCGTGTATGCATCACTGCGACCGGTTAACTCACGCTCCAACAAGTCACCAGTTCCAGTTTGTGTTTTGGCCTGCTTGTAGAACACCGCATGATCTGTTTGGCTAAATCGTTGTGCAATAGCAAGTGACACGCTGTCATACCCACCTTGATTATTTCTGACGTCAACAATAATCCCCTTGGTTTGAGCGAGCTCCATCATGATGGTATCAAATAGCGAGTTTGCCGCGGCTAACGTTGCTTCTTCGCTCATTGAGTCGGATGCAAAAGACATCATGTTGTTGATTGTAATAATCCCCACATTATCGGGCGTAATTCCCCATAGAACCGTCGCTTCGTCTTGTGGATCTGAAGGGAAGCGATTAGCCGAATTTGGCGTCATGTATGATGTGCTTATCTGAGAGTAAAGTTGATTCAGCTCTGATTGGATTTCACTTGGGTCGAGTACTTCACCGTCTCGGAGCGACGCAAACATCATCCCTCGTACTGTGCGAGAAAACGGAGTGTCTTTCGGGCGATTGAAATACAGCGCCTTAGATTCATTGATAATGTTGACATGGGCATCTTGGAGTGGGGCAACCAATTCACTTAACACTTGGAATAGGGCTTCGTCTGTCATGTTGTCGTTGATGAGAGGTCGATAAGTGTCGTATTGAGTTTGCCAATTGACTTCACGGGTGTCGAAGTAAGCGTAATAGTCGTTAAAGAGACTCCAAATATAATCAAAAACATACGTTTGGCTGACCGGGCTGTATATGGATATCGAGGTTGTACAACTGACAGGCAAGGTGTTTATGCGTTGCAGATAATAGGGTTCTATAAGGTCTTGCTCTTGAATAGCAAGTCGCGTCAATGAGTTAGGCGTGATTTGGAGTCTGAGTTGGTCTAGTGCGATTTGCTCGGTCGTTTCAAGTATTTTGGTACAACCAAACTGGTTAAATTGATAGTAGGTTAAAGAGCTATCGGTGACTTCGAGTAATTCTCCATAGCCAACCCTTTCCCAAACACCTTTTGTCGTTAGTTGAGGAAAAGTTGGAATTTTAATGTCGTTGTAGGAGGAATCACACGCGCTAAGCGCGAGACTTGCAAAAATTGCTATCGCAGAAAGCTGAACGGTTTGGCGAAACATGGTCGAGTATCCTTGTCGAAAATTTATGGTCTGGTGCCAAATTGGCTGTAATGGGTGACTTTTTGGCTCAAAGAAAAATGGAGCCTCGTTTGTTGCAACCACAACAGGCTGGATTAGCCAGTGGCTATAATTTAAGAAAGCTACGCGCGGTTTACTGTCGAAAAGCGTTACGAATATGTCAGCGAGCGTTTGGAATCGTAAAAAAATGTAACCCAACAAACGCATCTATTCTTTTAGTTAAGCTGGAATCAAAAAAGGGACTTAAATAGACCCTGCGCTAAATCAATTTTTCAAAATGGGAATCGGTCAAAATAGCAACGAGTGAAGAATATAAATTTGAGTTATTACTCTAATCTTCTACACTCTGAAATGAAGCCTTTTTTGGTGGGTAAGGTGTCTTCAAAATTACATGTTTGTGAGATGAAGTTGTCATATTCCCATTAAAGAATAGTGGCAGTTTTTAACCTCCGTTGTAAGGGTAGTTAACGGGTGTCGCGACTGAGATGTGCGGTTGTTCAGTTGCTTATTTGCTTGGACGTAAGTTATGGAAAACCTAAAGATCGCAATCGTTACTGGTGCTTTTGGTGGTATCGGTACCGCTATCGTAAAAGAACTTATCGAAGAACAGTGTTTTGTGCTTGCTGTCGCGAGTGCGAAACGAACCTCAGCCGATTTTGATGCTTGGCTTAATGAGCATCAGATCAATCCAACCAAAGTGAAACCTCTTTTTATCGATGTTACCGATCAAATCGCATGCGAAAATGCCTTAAGTGATGTGATTGATAGCTATGGTCATGTCGATATTTTGGTGAATAATGCGGGGATCACTCGTGATTCGACCTTTAAGAAAATGTCGGCCTCACAATGGAATGAAGTGATCAATACCAATCTGAATTCATTGTTTAATATGACTCAGCCGCTGTTTGCGCAAATGTGCGCGCGTAAATTCGGGCGAATTATCAATATCTCCAGCGTGAATGGTCAGAAAGGCCAATTTGGTCAAGCAAACTATTCCGCTGCAAAAGCGGGCATGATTGGTTTTAGTAAAGCGCTCGCCTATGAAGGTGCTCGAGCAAACGTAACGGTAAACGTCGTTGCTCCAGGTTACACCGAGACCCCCATGGTTGCAGCGATGCGAGAAGACGTGCTTGAGAGTATCAAAGCACAAGTCCCTATGCAGCGATTGGCAACGCCTTTAGAAGTGGCTCAGGCAGTTGCTTATTTAGCATCAGATAAAGCGAGTTATATCACCGGAGAGACCTTAGCACTCAATGGTGGTCTGTATATGCAATAACGATAGAGAAACGGATTCTCAAACGAGTGAAGTGTGCTCAGTGGTATTTGGGAATAAGTTCTAATTTAAGACTTGTTTAGATAAGGAAGAAGACCATGTACAACGATTTAATGAAGACATTTCAAGAGCAAAGCGAAAAGTATTTTTCACCAATGTTCAAGTTTAACCAACTTGTGGCAAAGAACATTGAGCAGTTAGCTCAACTGCAGCTTGACGCTGCGCAATCGTACACTGAAACAACGTTGGCACAACTTAAAACTGCCGCTGAAATTTCTGATGTGAAAACGTTTGTTGATTTTAATGCAAGCCAATTAAATGCATTAAATACGTTGAGCCAGAAAATGATTGCTGACGGTCAAAAACTGCAACAACTTGGTCAAGAGTTCAAAGACAACCTTGAAGCCTTAAGCAAAGAAACGCTTAAAACAGCACAAGTTTAATCTCTTAAAACAAAGAGCCCGTTTGGGCTCTTTCGTATTTTGCAATTTCTACCCTTAACCTTTTTCAAAGGTTCGTCCCATTAGGATGTGAGTCATGGAAACTAGAAACCCAGAACTAGACAAAATCGTTGCAGATTGGTGGCAGTATGGGCAGGAGTTTTACAACTTGTTCTCGAAGCAAATGGTAAAAGGTAATCCACTCCAACAAGCCCTGAATGAACAAAATGCCAAAGATTTTGCCACTTGGCTAAATGAAGTATCGAAACAGCCCGAAGTGATGTATGAAAAACAATTCGACTGGTGGCAAAAACAGCTTAAAGTTATGCAAAACACATGGGGCCAAATGCTTGGTGAGCAGGCAAGTGATATTGTTGCACCTGAAGTTGGAGACAAGCGTTTCAGCTCAGAGGCTTGGCAAGAAAATCCATGGTTTAACTACATCAAGCAAAGTTATCTATTGTTTGGGCAATCCCTGTTAGAATCTATTCGTGAAACCCCCGGACTTGATTCAAAGTTAAAAGAACGTTTAGAGTTTTTTGCCAGACAATCCGTGAACTCAGTAGCACCTTCCAATTTCATTAGTACCAACCCTGAGCTAATCGATTTAACGGTAAAATCAAACGGTCAGAATCTTATTCAAGGCTTTGAACTGTTTAAAAAAGATTTGGCGCGCGGTGGGGACATGCTACGTATTAGCATGACCAATGACGATGCTTTTGAGCTTGGAAAAGACATCGCAACAACAGCTGGACGCGTGGTGTTTCAAAATCATCTCTTCGAGCTTATCCAATATTACCCGACCACAGAGCAAGTGCATGCAACGCCTCTGCTGGTGGTGCCACCGTACGTTAATAAATATTACATCTTGGATTTACGCGCGGAGAATTCATTCGTAAAACATGCCGTTGATCAAGGCCACACCGTGTTCATGGTGTCTTGGAAAAACCCAGATCCCAGCATGGCGGAAGTTGGATTTGAAGACTATGTCGTGGATGGTGTGATTTCGGCGATTGAGGCAATCGAGAAGCAAACGGGAGAAAGTGAAGTTAATGCGGTGGGATATTGTATCGCGGGAACGTTAGTCACGACTGCAATGGCCTATTTTGC
Organism: Pseudoalteromonas xiamenensis; assembly: GCF_030994125.1. Classification (NCBI taxonomy): domain Bacteria; kingdom Pseudomonadati; phylum Pseudomonadota; class Gammaproteobacteria; order Alteromonadales; family Pseudoalteromonadaceae; genus Pseudoalteromonas; species Pseudoalteromonas xiamenensis. The sequence goes on from NZ_CP099917.1 coordinate 2,896,236, forward strand.
TGCGAAGCGAATGAAGCCTCGCATCAAAAGTGCAACGCTATTGACGACATTGCTCGACTTTTCACAACCGGGTGAAATAGGAGTGTTCATCAATGAACCGACGATTTCGGCACTTGAAACCTATAACCAACAAAATGGTGTGATGCATGGGCATTTGCTTGGTGTGTCATTTAGTATGTTGCGTGAAAATAGTTTGTATTGGAACTACTACGTTAATAACTACCTCAAAGGCAAAGCGCCGATGGATTTAGATTTGCTTTATTGGAATGGGGACAGCACAAATTTAACCGCGACATGCCACAATTTTATGCTTCGTGAATTGTATCTCAACAATCGCTTGGTCGAAGCGAAGGGAGTGAGTATACGTGGCACGAAAATCGATTTGAGCAAGGTTAAACAGCCCGTCTATATGCTTTCTACACGAGATGATCACATAGCTCTTTGGCAAGCAACGTTTAAAGGGATCCAGGCAACTGGTGCTCAGACAACGTTTGTGCTTGGAGAGTCCGGCCACATTGCTGGTGTAATTAATCCTCCAAGCAAAGGTAAATATGGCTATTGGTTTGGGCCTGATGCATCAGGTGAAGCACAAGCTTGGTTGGACAAAGCTCAGCATGAGAGTGGATCTTGGTGGCCTCATTGGTGCAAATGGTTACATCAATATCAAGGCGACGAAGTCCCTGCGAGACCAGCAAAATCAGAGGATAACCCAGGTATTTATGAGGCACCTGGGGAATATGTGAAGCAAAAGCTCTAGCCCTATAGAGTACGAGGCGCTTGGTCTCGTGCTCTATTTCCACTGTTTCCCCATGAACTATATCATTTCTCACTCATTTTATAGGTCTATTTCAATTAGCCGTCGAGTTCAATTGCCCATTAGTGAGCCACTAGTTCAAACGTATACGTCTATCTGACGTGTCTCATGTGAGTGTGCGTGAGCTAGTAAAGTTAGAAAGGCGAGTGCTTGTCTTAATAACTTTTTTGATGAGTACAATGTCCACCTGTTTAAAGTGATTACGGAAAATTCACGCGAAACGGAATACTTCATCGGTTAATTGGGCTCTATTTATGCCTCTTTGATGTGTTTGCTGTGATTTAGGTCTTATTGAAAAGCAATTAAAATGACAGGCCTACTTAGGGACTTTGTTTCAATGTTAGAATGATGCCACACTCAATGTGGGTTTTAGATAGCAAACTTTAGATTTGAAATCTCAAAAAAATCGGCAATGGTGCTTTAACAAAACGAGCGAAAAACAATGAACATATACATTCGACAAGCCGATATAGAGGATGCAAAGGCTATCAGCGATTTGGTTGTAGCCATGACCGACAAATATGTCTGTCCAACATGCGATCCTACGGTTCGTGATATGTTGCTTGGATCTATGTCGACTGAGCGTATCGAGCAATATTTATCCGAAGGTTATTTGTATGTCGTTGCGCTTGATTGTAAAGAGAAAGTGATTGGCGTTGCAGGAATGCGAGATTATTCACATCTGTTTCATTTGTTTGTGGACGATGAAAATCAAGGTAAAGGTTTGTCACGTAAACTGTGGGATAAAGTTAAAGAGGCAGCGTTGAAAAATGGAAATTGTGGCCGCTTTACTGTCAATTCCGCAGTAAACGCCGAGAATGTGTACTTACGCTTTGGATTCAAGCGAGTTGATGGCATACGGAACAGAAACGGTATGGTCGATATTCCAATGATTCTTGATAAGGTTTACTGACAATATTTCCGCGTTGATGTGCAAACAAAAACACCATTGCTAAGACAAAGTAAATCATTAGCAAAGTTACTGCAATACTTCGACACGCCTCCCCCTTTATGCCGGCGCCGCTGCGCAAACAAAAGCAACCCTGGTAACCATTAAAGGGTCAAATGTTCCTTGCTTATGCAGGCAAAAACAAAAGGTAGAAATACCGAATAACACGTAAAACATGGGTTGCTTACGGTGTTATTCAGGTACAAAGTCGATTAAAGCAAAAAGGGCCCACTGTATTCAGTGAGCCCTTTTTACTAAAAATCTATACTTTCAAGATCGATATTGTCTGCAAAAATATCGAGATCTTCCAGTTCCTTTCGAAGTCTTTGTCTATCCTTCAGTGCTTCAATCTCACGCCATCTTCTTTTTTTATTTTTTTGAGAGGTACGTTTAGCCGTTCCCGAACCCTCGAGTAACTCAAATAAATCGTCTAGGCTATCCATGAATTTCTCCTATTGATGATTGACCTCATTGCGCACACCCACGCAACCCGTTACGCTTTTTCCACACGCATTTGGGTAAGGTTGGTATATCACAGACCGCTCAAAAATAAAACACAAATATTTCAATTACGTTAAAACAACGTGATGCTTTGATGAAAATCAACAAAATTTTTTAAACGGAAGTATGGGCGCAGAGGCCTTGAATATCGAGGGGTTAGCACTTCTAGCTGGATGTTTGAAAAGGTGAATATGAACTAAAATATAAAGAAAAACAGTGGTATGGATTGAAGTTATTTCACGTATTACAGGAAAAAATATTTAAAATTAGGCACAAAAAAACGCCACACCGGTGGCGTTTTGAAGGATAGAATTTATGTCAATTAAAGTGCTTTGAAACGCGCTTCAAGTGTTTCTTGTGCTTCAGCAAAGGCACGGATCCCTTCAGCAAGTTTTTCGGTCGCCATCGCATCTTGGTTATGTAACCAGCGGAACTCAGCTTCTGTTAATGGCGCTGGTTTTGACTCTGTTGCTTCGATAGTTTCAAGTAAGAAGCTGTCGTCAGCAGGCATCTCAGCCAGTTCTTCTAATAGTTGTGGGCTAATGGTTAATTTATCACAGCCTGTTAATGCAACGATTTCGCCGGTATTTCGGAAACTTGCGCCCATCACTACGGTTTTATAACCGTGGCGTTTGTAGAATTCATAAATGCTGCGAACGGATTGTACACCTGGATCTTGAAGCGGATCGGTCGGTTTAGCTAAACCATTTTTTACATGCCAATCAAGAATACGGCCAACAAATGGCGAAATTAAAAAGACGTTGGCATCAGCACATGCGCGCGCTTGGGCTTCACTGAATAACAAGGTTAAATTACATTTAACACCTTCTTTTTCAAGAGCTTCTGCTGCTTTAATGCCTTCCCAAGTCGACGCAATTTTAATCAAGATTTTGTCTTTGCTCACGCCTTCAAGCTTGTAAAGAGCGAGTAGTTGCTTGGCTTTCGCAATCGTGGCCTCTGTATTGAAACTCAATCGCGCATCAACTTCTGTCGAGATGTATCCAGGAACGATGTCTGCGATTTCTTTACCAAGTAATACGGCAAAATAATCACACGCCAGTTCAAGCTGTTTAATTGCATCCGATTCTTCGCTTTTTGCATAAGTCCACGCTTTATCCAAATACGCGGCATAGGCTGGCATTTCAGCTGCTTTTAAAAGTAAAGAAGGGTTAGTGGTCGCATCTTCTGGTTGAAGTTTGCGGATAGCCTCAATGTCACCGGTATCGGCAACGATGGATGAATGTGCTTTTAGCCTGTCTAATGCTGATGTCATGGCGTTCCTCATTCCTATTCGACGTCAAAGTTTTGATGAGCTTATGTGCCTTATGTTGCAATACCGTGACTGGGCTGACATAGGTCAAATGTCCTATGCAGAACAATTAGCAAGACGTGTGATTCGTTTGTGCTCAATTGTATTTAACGACTCTGATGATAGAGACATTATCCGCTTGAAAGGTATTGTTATTATAAGGCGGGAAACAAAACGTGATTTTCGTTTCATTTAGTGTTGAAATTGACACTAATTAATTTTGAAGTCAATAGGGTAGTCATGATCACCGTTATTTCGCCAGCTAAAAACCTCGATTACGAAACGACTGCGCCAATTTCGGCGTATTCTCAACCAGAATTACTGTCATACAGCGAAGAGCTTATTTCAGTTTGTCGCGATTTGAGTGTCCAAGATTTGGCAAAGTTGATGAAACTCAGTGATAAACTCTCTGCGCTTAATGTAGCTCGCTTTGCTTCTTGGTCCTTACCCTTTACGTCAGACAATGCAAAACAAGCGATTTATGCGTTTAATGGCGATACCTATACCGGATTTGATGCTTACAGTGCATCGAAAGAAACGATGGATTATGCGCAAAATCACTTACGGATTCTTTCAGGCCTTTATGGCGCGTTGAAGCCTATGGATTTAATGCAGCCATATCGATTGGAAATGGGGACTTCGCTTAGCAACCCAAAAGGTAATTCGTTGTATGCTTTTTGGGGCAGTGTGATTGCTGAGAAATTGAATGAGGCGTTAGCGGAATCGCAATCGTCGGTCCTCGTAAACCTTGCGTCGAACGAGTATTTCAAAGCGGTGGATAAGAAGGCGTTAAATGCAACGGTGATCACGCCAATTTTTAAAGATGAGAAAAATGGCCAATTTAAGGTGATCAGTTTCTATGCGAAAAAAGCTCGCGGTATGATGGCAAGGTACATCATGGAGCAACAAATTACCCAGCAAGAGCAATTAAAACAGTTTAATGTAGCAGGTTATTATTTCAGTGAAGCTGAAACGAAAAAGGCGAACGAGCCGGTCTTTTTGAGACATGAGCAAGCATAACACTTTGCCTGCAGAGCTAAAATGAAGTGAAAAGCGCGATGGCGCTTTTCTTTTTTCTAGGCGATACGATGAATAAAAATGTGTTTCTTTTGGCGTGTTGCCAAGGACTTATTACCACCGGCAATATTTTACTAGTTACGATCTCCGCGTTAGTTGGACAAAGACTGAGCCCATCTGAGTCGTTTACGACATTCCCTGTCGCAATGCAAATGTTCGGTTTGTTGCTTGCGACGATTCCTGCATCGTGGATTATGGCCAGAGTAGGGCGTAAGGTGGGCTTTAGTATTGGTAATAGTATGGGCCTTTGCGGGACAATACTTGGGTTTTATTCACTGCAAATTGAAGAATTTTGGCTGTTTAGTACCGCGACTTGGCTAATCGGTATTGGGATTGGTTTTGCGACACTCTATCGGTTTGCTGCGATTGAGGCCAGTGATAATTCATCTACAGCGTTGTCCGCCGTTATGGCCAGTGGTGTCATTGCCGCCATCCTTGGACCAAACTTGGCGGTTTGGGTTAATCATCATTATCCACATATTAACTACGCCAATGTGTTTATTGCCTTAAGTGGGTTGTACATATTGGCGTTAACTTTATTGCAATTTGTTACCTTCAATGAAATAAAACACGAGGAAAGACATGCTTCAACGAGACCGTGGCGGGCAATAGTTACTCAACCAAAATTTATCATTGCGGTGTTGGTGGCCATGGTCAGCTACTCCACGATGAACTTATTGATGACAGCCACACCGCTTGCTATGCATCGCCATGGTTTTGATTTGGCAGAGTCGGCCCTAGTGATTGAGTGGCATGTCCTCGGGATGTTCGTTCCGTCATTTTTTACGGGCAAGCTTATTCAGCGTATTGGACAGTTGCCTGTTATGTACGGTGGCATTCTACTGATTATTGCTTGTTGCATCGTTAATTTATTTGGTGTGACACACCTTCATTTCTTGTTTGCGCTGATGCTTTTAGGGGTTGGATGGAACTTCATGTTTATTAGTGCAACGCAAATGGTGAGTGAAACCTATCTCCCTGCTGAGCGCGCGAAGGCACAGGCGACAAATGAATTTTGCGTGTACTCAATGGTCACGTTTTCTTCGCTTTTTGCAGGTTGGCTCGAAAGTTCACTGGGTTGGCAGGCGATGAACTGGATGGTGTTTGCTGTGTTAATGCTAATTGCTTTAGGTATTCTCACTCGTTTGCGCGTGAGTAAAAGCAAACTGACAGAAGCGAGCTGAGTGGGGGTAACTGTTTGATAAAAAGATATATCCTGTTACTGCGTTCATTCAGCAATGGCTGGCGTGATTGTTGACTCAACGCCTATCAGAGCTATGTATATATTGAATGTGTTTTGCTCCAATTACGTGTAGCAAAGATGTTGGTGAGCGACAATAAAGTCCACCACATTTTTCATTTTTACAAATACATCGTGATCAATAGGCAATTCGGTTATCGCAGGAAGACTCTTCGTTTCAAGCCCAGTGATCACATGGTAAAAAACCAATGAGGTTAATATATGTCCTGCAATGTTCGCGTGATTACCATCCGTTTCGTGTAATACAATATTGGGATATTGAATTTGAAATTCATCCCAGACTAACCCAACAGGTGCGATGCAAGCAGGAGATCGTGAAGCAATACCAATATGCAGAGATTGCAGTTGTTGGCCTTCATCGGTGTTTCCTTGTTGTGGATGTTCAGGATAAAGCACGGGTGTTGCCTGAAGGCTTCTCGCGCGCTTAAGCCAAAGTTCAGCCGCCGTAGTTGGATAGGTCGTTGAGCTACTTTGAGAGTATTTTTGTGCTTGAAATATGGTGTGCGTCCAAGGCCTTGAATAGAGTAAATCAATCGATTCTTGCTCATACAGTCGCTCAGACAGAAATGCGATGCTAGGTGCTCGTTGGATCGTTACGTCAAGTAAAGAAGTATTTGCTCGAAATAGCAAAGCGAGATAAGTCGGAATGTTGGTACTGTGACTATTACCAAAAAAGACGATGGAGTACGGTGGCTTACCTTGATTATTTTGAAGTGGAAAGTCACCGTTAGGTTCGCTAAATATCGGTGTTTTTACTGGTTGGGTAGGTTGTATCGCCGATTGGCTTGTGCCGCCACCACAACTCGTTAAGCACAACATTAAAAATGAAAGCATGACGCGCATCGAATTCTCCAAAAGACGTGCCTTTTCGCGCTGAAAAGGCACTGAGTATGATTAGTCGTCTAGGTGTTGATTTAAAAACGCGAGTACAGTTTTAAAGTAATCTTTACGAACCGTTTCACTATAAAATCCATGACCTTCTTTTTCACCTAAGAACACAGTATAAGGTTTTTTCTCCTTATTGAGCGCATCGGTTAGCGCTTCGAAATGCGCTAATGGTGCGCGACTGTCTCTACGACCATGTGCAAGTAGCAGTGGCACTGATAATTTATTGACTAATTTGTTTGGCGAATTTTCAGCTAACATGGCTTGATCTGTGCCTAACGTTGTATGCAAAAAGGTTTTGCCTGAGTATATTCTAGGAACATCACCTTCCTCATATAGCATCGATAGGTCATAGACACCGGCATTTGCAATTGCACATTGATAAGTATCTGGGTAGCGAATTGGGTTCATCACGGCAGAATAACCACCGAAGCTGGTGCCCATGATACAAACTTTGTTTGCATCAATGCCTTTTTCCTTAATTGCCCATTGCACCCCTTCATAAATGTCGCGCTGAATGTCCGTTCCCCACTTTTGATAACCAAGCGCTTCAAACGCCTCGCCTCGACCACCTGAACCGCGGAAATTTACGCGTAACACGTTGTAACCATGTTGCGCAAGTAAGTGTACTTCCGGATCAAATAAGAACGTGTCACGAACGCCAAACGGACCACCGTGAACAAGGACGACTAATTTATTCGTTTTACCTTTTTTCGTTTCTAGCGCTTGGGTGTAGAAACCCTCAAGATTAATCCCGTCAGAGGTAGTAAACGAAATGGGCGTTGTATCGGTTAACGGAATTTGTTTTTCAGCTTCTCGGAAACTATACAAATAGCGGATTTTTTGATTTTTAATATCAAACAAATAAAGAGAACCATCCGATTTGTCTGAACCTGCCCAAATTAGCGCCTGACTACCATCTTCGGTTTTGTTGAACAATGAGACTTGTTCGTTAGGGAACGTATTAATGGCGGATTTGAGTATTTGTGCATCGGGGTGCGTTTTATCTAACAAAATGTAAGTCGGTAGAGGAGAAGCAATTTGCGCACCTATTACGGTCTTTTTATCGATGCTTGAAAACAACTCTATGACATCATATTTTTCATCCGAAAACACTTTTTCCAATTGTAATGTTGTTAAATTTAGCTTGTAGATACCTCTTTTTTCTTCTCCAATTCCAGCTAAGCCAACGACAAATTTGTCGTTTTCTGTTACTTGAAATGCTTCAAAGTTGCCCGGCAATTCAAGTTTCTTCCATTCCTTTTCATCACTGTTAAACAGGTATGTTTGAACACTTAAATCTTCAGCCATACCTGAAACGAGAATCGGTTTTTTATCCTCGTTGAGGACGTACTGTGCGCGAGCAATAGGAGCTTGGTAACCGTAACTACGAATTACACCGTTGTTTACGTCAATTCTGGCAATTTTAGCGAGTTCTGAACCATCAATTTTTGCTGAGCTTCCCTTTGCATTTAGCGTTGCTGGAAGCACCCTCAGTAGAATTTGGTTTTCATCTTGTGGTAGGGGATCAAGAAAATTGGCAAGTCCCAGTATTGTTGGCGCTTTCTTAATGTGACTTGCGGCGGACGGTTGAGAAGCGTGACCACCAAAAATCATTTTGCCATTGCGACCATCGAAATCAAACGCATAGAGATTACCGGTATCCACAGGTCGTTCTCTGCTGGTTAGCTTGTCCCTCACTTGCGAGATTAGGCGGGTCTTGTTTGCCCAAAAAAATCGCCCATTTGAAATGATGAGCCCATTTTCATGTTGTTTATAGGTCGAAATGAAGGTAGCTCTAGCACTGCAATGGATGATTCACCTTCACTATTGACCCCAATAGCAAGATGCTTTCCATCAGGTGCAATGCTAGCTTGTCGCAATGTAACGGATTGACTAAGTACGTCTAGAACTTGTTCGTTAGGTGTATCGCTGAATGCACTTTGTGTAAAGCAAAGGGCAGAAAAGAGTATTGAAATCCTAGTTTTCAATGGAGATTCCTTCTTTTTTATTAAGGATATTATTCAGAGTATTTACAATTAACTGAACGACCAAAAAAGGCGTATTGAGTAAATTAACAGGCAGCTTCAGTTGGTACAAACTTTATTGGGGACAAAGCAAATTGAAATGTAAAAAAATGTAGAAAATGCCTAAAGGAAATTAGGCATTTTGAGATGAAAAGGGCAAATAAAGTTATTTGATAGAATCAATCAAATAGCTCAATACAGGGTTTTTCGTCTGAATATCGATAGTCTTTGTTGGTAAATACTTAGGCTTAGAGAAAATACCTTGTTCAACTAAGGTATCGAGCGAGTCGAGTAAACTTTTGCCCGTTTTACCAAGATACAAATTGTCGAGTTTGCGTGTTTTTGAAAGCTTAACAATGTCTCTAAACCCTCTTAGATAGAGGAAGTCTTTTGTAAAGCCACCCCCTCGGAATACTCGAGTGGTTAGTGCAAACGCTTCACTGGTGGAAATAAAGGTAGAGCTATCCAAATACTGGAAGACGTCGTTAAAACGTTCTCCTTTGAGCATTTTGTTCACAGCAATAACGCGCAGCGCCAACACTTTGAGACGGGTTAAGTTCATGTTGCCTGACATCAATTCGCGATAAATTGCCAAGCCTTCTTGGGTGTAGGTGTTACCAGGTAGGCCCAAATGTAACACTTTCAACGCTTGTTGATCGGCATTTAGCGTCGTTACCAAGTGCACCCCAATTTCATGTTCTATCAAGGCTTCAATGTCTAGCGTCGAAAATTGCGCTGAGTTATTGATTAGAAGCAATTTCTTGCCATTGTCGACCATCGCTTTGGAGACTATTTTCGAAGACAAACTCACTTTGCACGGGATCTGCATTTGCTCTATCGCGCGCTGAAAATGGATTAACGCAGCTTTGGCATCAATGTTTTTCTCTGGCTGTGGCTCGGTTTCTAAAGCATGCAAAATAAAGTGTGCATTGGCGATGTCAGTTGTACTCGGCTCACCATAATAGCGAAGCGAATTATATAGAAACTGATCCCGGCCGATTTGTGTAATTAGCTCAATTTTTGTGGCGTAATTGTCGATGACCTTGCGATACAAATCTTTGACAATCGGATCCGTTAAATGACTGACGGGTAGACGATATAAGCGCTCTTTGAACTCATATGGATCTATCTTCAAAGGGCGATATTGAAACTGCGGTTCGTAATCTCGGCGTGAGAAAAAGCGTTTCTTTTCTTGCGCTATATTCGTTGGGTTCACATAATGCAATGTGTCGAGATTACGTGCCAACTTGTATAGCTGACTGTCTAATTGCACGAGTTTAGGGTCAAGACCAGATTGTTGTGCTTTTCGAGGACGCTTAACCTTTTTCGTGCACAGTTGACTGAACAGGCGTGCGGTCTTTGTGATAGAAACATGCATGTTGCGCTGCAGTTTCTCAAACACTAATGGATAAAGCTCATTCGTTTGCTCATCCATGAACACTTTTTTCAGCTCGATAGGGAGCACAAGTGTATTGTCAAAATTACTGAGCACGAACGAAGCTTGGTAGCCGAGTCCCTGAAACACAGTATTTTCTGCACAATCAACATTAATGTTGGCAATCGGCTTCGCTGTAATCGCTTTTTTAAAGCCATCAATAATCGGACGCCAGCGTAACGTATCTACTTGCACGGTTCCAAGGTTTACCACCGGTGCGTAGTGATGGTGTCGGATTTGCCAGTTGTAACTGTGAACATCAAAGAGTAAAGCGGCATCGAAAATTGCTTCAAGTTTGGAAAGTAATTTTCCTAGAACGCGATAATAACAAGCATGCTTTTCGAGCGAGCGTTGTTTCATCTCTTCGGGTAGTGGAGAATGCCAAACCTGTTGTTCCCAAGCGACATCGTAAATCGCATTTTCGGGCGCTCGGTTTAAGTCATATTCATAGCGAGAATCTTTGGCTATAAGCGTAATCGGCAACGATTCAATAAAAGCATCGGTATAGGGATCTTCTTCTTTAAAGCGAGACTCTTCATTAATCGCGTAGTAGGGTGCAAGCTCCTCTCGCACACGATGACCCGCATGAACTGCAGTGGCGACGTAAGGGACGTATTCGCGAATAGATAGGTAGAATCCGCCCTCACTCACAAAGCCTTCAATCGGGCTTTGAGAGGCTAGCGCGTCGTCAATTTGCTGTTCAGTGATGTGCATGGGCATCTTCTATCGTTTGTCTAAATTGGTTTTTGCGGCGTGTAATAACTTCTTTAGCCTGTACAACGCTTTCAATAAAATCAACTACTTGAACTTGAAGTTTCGTTCTGTTTAAACGGTTGATACGAGAAATCCCCCCTGGACTCAGTACATTGACTTCAATCAGTTTGCCACCAATAACGTCGATACCCACGAAGTAAAGTCCATCACGAACTAACTTCGGACCGATGTGTTTACACAGCGCTTTTTCTTGTTCGGTAAGCTTGTGTTTTACCACCTTTCCGCCTGCGTGCACGTTGGCGCGGACTTCGTCTTTGGCTGGAATGCGCTTCATTGCGCCAATCGGTTCACCATTAAGCATCAAAATACGTACATCGCCTTCATCAGCACCTTCTACGTATTCTTGTAAAATGACGTAGTTACTACCTCGTCCATGTTCATCACCGCCAATGTAAAATTCGAGCAACGAGCGGAAACTTTGCTTAGCCCGCTTTTCAACAACGATAACACCTCGGCCGCCAAAGCCATCAAGCGGCTTTAAAATCATTTTGTCGCCAGGTGATTCATCAAAAATACGCTCTAAGTATTCTTTGTTTTTAGATACGTGCGTTGCCGGAATAAATTCTTTCGCCGTGCCTTCAAAAGAGGCGGTATAGATTTTATTGTTGGCAATACGAAGGCCGTCAATATCATTAAGAATAAAGGTATCGGCACGCACTGAATCAAGGAAATTCATCGCCAGTGGGTCAAGAGGTGGGTTTGCGCGCATGAATATTGCGTCGAAACCTGCAAGCGGCAGCTGTACGCGTTTAAATTCCGCTTTGTTGTAAAAGCTGACCATGTTGTCAGGTATTTTAGCCGTATTGACAAACACATCACAAAAACCCATTGCAATACTATCGCGAATGGTCAGGTTATTGATGGTGGTGATAGCTACGGTGTGGCCGCGAGAAACCGATTCATGAATAAGTCGAATCGTACTGTCAGTTTCTGGTTCAACCCTTTCCCAAGGGTACATAATAAAGCAAATTTTCACGTCTAACGCCTTAATCAAGCTGGCAATTATTCGCTGGACTATAGCCTTATTTAAACGAGATTACCCACGCGGATTTTTTATCTTCACGATAAAAAGTTGTAATAAAAAAGCCCCCTAACGGGGCTTCTTTATTATTTCTTAGCTGCTTTTTTGCGGGCTTTTTTCTTCGCTTTAATTTTTGCAGGGTCTTTTTTCTTTTTCGGCAACGTGGCTTCTTTGTGTTTCGCTTCTAAACCCTCAATACTGCGACGTTTGAGTTTTTGGTCTGTATAGCGTTCTACTTTACCAAGCACAGCCATATCATGTGCTTCAACTAATGAAACCGCAGTGCCTTTTTTACCCGCGCGACCGGTACGACCAATTCGGTGAACGTATACGTCTGCTGTGCGCGGCATGTCAAAGTTAATAACATGGCTGATGTCAGCCACGTCGATACCTCGAGCCGCTACATCGGTTGCGACGAGAATTCTGGTGCGGCCACTATGGAATGCTTCCATGGCTTTCATACGTTTGTCTTGCGGCATTTCACCACGAAGCCACGTGACGCGGATTTCGCGAGAAGAAAGTTCACCAACTAGCGTCTCTAAGCGTTCACGTGTTTTCACAAACACAATCGCTTTAGTCACGTCTTCTTGTTTAAGCATGTGTGCCAAGATCGCTAATTTATGCTCGTAATCATCAGCTAAGTGGATCCACTGATGAATTTTCGCTTTTTCTTTACGCGATGGTTCCGCTTCAAGGAGCGCAGGATCATTTAAGATGCGTTCAGCAAATAACTCAACGCTATCTCCTTCAAGTGTTGCAGAGAACAAGAAGCATTGACGACGGTTTTTCGCTTCATCACAAATGCGTAGCATTTCTTTACGAAAGCCCATGTCGAGCATACGGTCAGCTTCATCAAGAACCAGTAATTCAACATTCTCAGCATGGAAGTTTTCTGTTTCTAGGTATTCCATCAAACGACCAGGCGTCGCGATAAGAACATCGTTGTTCTTTTCAAAGATTTCTTTGTGGCTGCCGTAGTTGATACCACCGGTAACAACACCAATTTTTAGGTGTGTATTTGCCGCAAGGAGTTGGCACTGCTCAAAAATTTGATAAGCCAATTCACGTGTTGGTGTCATGATTAGGACACGCGCAAACCCTGGATCTTTACGAGGAAAATCCAGCAAGTATTGAATGGCAGGGATTAAAAAAGCCGCTGTTTTACCAGTACCTGTCGGTGCTGATGCTAAAATATCGCGACCAATCAAGGCTTCAGGGATAGCTAATTGCTGAATGCTGGTGGCATTCTTAAACCCCATTTTATTAATCGCTGCCAGAAGTTTGGCGTCTAAGTCGAAATCACTAAATTGCATATTGCATCAAAAATAAAGGACAATAGGTGTAATTATACGCGGGATACTAGAGGAGTAAAAGGCGTTTAATGTCTACCTTTCAATTCAAACAATTTAGCATACAACAAGCGCATGCTGCGATGAAAGTCTCTACAGATGGGGTTTTACTCGGAGCATGGGTCGATCTTAACAACGTCAAACGAATTTTGGATATCGGCACAGGTACGGGTTTACTGGCGCTGATGTGTAAGCAACGTCAACCCGAGGCCATTATTAATGCGGTGGAAATTGATGAAAATGCGTTAATCGATGCCGAGGCGAATTTTAAACGTTGTCCGTGGAGTGACCTCCATTTAATTCCTGGTGCGGTGCAAAATGTGATGGTTGCCGAGCCGTTTGACTTAGTGATAAGTAATCCTCCTTATTTTAATGATTCTCTCAAAAGTCCAACACTATCGCGTAATACGGCGCGTCATACTGATACTCTGAGTTTTTCAGAATTAGTGGAAGCGTTTGTTGCACACAGCCATAGTTTATCGCGATTCGCGGTCGTGTTGCCTTGCAATGAAGCGCAGATTTTTATCAGTGTCGCTGCTGAGGCTGGTTTATCACTTCGTCGCCATTGCCTAGTTAAAACAACACCAACCAAAATGCCGTCAAGAAGTTTGCTCGAGTTTGCTTGGATTTCTGGAGTGATGATGCAAGAGGAATTAGAAATAAAACAAGAGGGAGGCACTTACAGCGCCGACTTTGAAGCTTTATGTAAACCATTCTATTTAAAAATGCCCGACTAAACAGGGCTACGCCATCGTAATTTTCGTTACGATGGCATCCGACTATTTGTCCATCCGCGTCGCTAAGTATTTATCGTAATCGGGTAGATGACGGTCAATTTCACATTGCATTAAATCACTGGATAACAGCATGTCCGCAGTTGCTTCATTACAGGCGACGGGAATGTTCCAAACTGCAGCCAAGCGTAATAGCGCTTTAACGTCAGGGTCGTGGGGCTGAGAGGCGAGAGGGTCCCAAAAGAAGATCAGCATATGAATATCATGTTCCGCGATTTTTGCGCCGAGTTGCTGATCGCCCCCCATAGGACCACTTAACAATTTGGTGATTGGCAGAGCGGTATCCCGTTCAATGATATGGCCTGTGGTGCCTGTCGCGTATAATACATGTTGGCTTAACACCGCACGATGCTGGTTACACCATGCGCGAAGTGCTGCTTTTTTGCCATCATGAGCAACCAATGCAATGTGTTTTGTCGCCGGAAGAGGCTGAATTTTTGTATCCATGTCCATCACCACAATAAGTTAATTGCCAAAGCTATAAAAATGATCCCCGAAATACGGTCTATCCATCTTGGTGCGGCTGGATGAGTGCGAAAATAGTTCGCAATTTTATCGCCTCCATATACGTACATACAGTCGATAGGAAAGGCGAAGATCGGGTACATCAAACCAAACAGTGCTAATTGCATTGTTGTCGAGGTTTCAAGTGAAGTATCAACAAACTGCGGTATAAACGCAATAAAGAACAAAGCAACTTTTGGGTTAAGGACTTCCGTCATCATGGCTTGAAACGTGACATTTTTCGCCGGTTTGGTTGAGACATGAGGTTTGTTCTCACTTTCAATTTGTGGCTTAAAGGTGTCCCATAGCGTCGTCACACCCAAGTAGCACAAGTACGCGGCACCTAAATATTGCACTGTAGCGTAAGCCGTCGGGGACGCTTTCAAAATTGCTGAAAGTCCCACTACAGCAAAAATAGTGTGTACAACTCCGCCTAACGCGAATCCAAGCGCACTTTGCATTCCGGCACGTCGTCCATGCGTAAACGTTTGTGCCATTAAAAATGCATTAGAAGGGCCTGGCGCGACTGCAATGACGAAGCTTGCCAACAAAAAAGACAGAACGAATTCAGGATTTAAGATCATGACAGGGTATTTTTTATTATTTTGGAAGGCTCTAGTCTAACGAGATAGATATAAATTTGAAATGCAATACGAGTGTAAAAAATAAAAAGCGGACCACTTAGGTCCGCAATATAACTGGTTGGGAGTTAGAACACCACAGTTTGAGTAGTTGAACACGCTGTGGTTGAGCCTTGTTCACAAACTTGGTAAGCGAAGCTACCGCTGCCTTTACCGCTGATGGTATCTGTGTAGCTATTATCGTTGGCTGTTGTGACAATTTTGTTACCGTCACGATAAATATCTACACTTGATGTGCCCGCATTTTGCCAGTTCAAATCGACATATTTGTTTCCGCGACTCTTATAACCGCTTACGGATAGTGTGATTGACGAATCACCGCCACCGTTGTCACCGCCATTGTCGCCGCCAGCACAACCGTTTGCCGTTAAATAAGTTACTGCATCGGCTGCTTGCACAATACCGTAACCGAAATGAACGTCTTTACCAGCCGCACCTGAATCACGCGCAGTTGCCTTAAGTGCATTACGAATTTCAGTTCCTGTACACTCTGGGAAGTTAGACCAAACAAGTGCAGCCATACCAGATACCGCTGGTGTCGCCATAGAGGTACCGCTCATGAAGCCATAGTCTGCAGTACCGATATTAATTGTTGCACTTGATGCCGACATAAGAGCCGTTCTATCTTCAAACGCAGCGCCAACTGCCGGGATTGTCGTTGTATTCGTGTCGCCAAGCGTACCGTAAAGCATGCCCGCTTCATTATTAACGATAATTGCGCCAATGCCGCCAGACGCTTCACAGTTTGCTACTTTGTCGTGGAATGAAATAGTGCCTCGGTCAATCAAACACACTTTGCCATTCGCCGCATTGTCCGTCGCTTCCGCTGTTCCCATAAAGTATAGAGAACCAGATGCATTACCCGCATTTTCCATTGATGAAGAAGCAAATGCCGCACCATCAACCGTCATACTTGCGGTTGTAGCCATGCCTGCAGGATACGTTGACAAAGTATCTACACCGCCCGCTGTTACTTCAACACAGATAGTTTCATCTTCTTTTGCTTGCTTACCACGGCCAGACAAACAGCTAGGGTATTGAGAAAAATCTGCAATTTGGTCGTTATTATCGTTTGCACCGATCATCATTACTGATGGGTAGCCTGCAGGGTATGAGCGTACGTCATTTCCATCGTTACCTGCCGCTGCAACAACAAGGCCACCCGCTGCGGTAAAGCTTGCAAAGGCGTTTGACTCAGTTGTATTTGAACCACCGCCACCTAGGCTCATGCTAATGATGTTTGCACCCGCTGCAGAACATAGATTTGCTGCATGTGCCAAGTCTGATGAATAGCCCCAACCTTCCGCGTTGAACACTTTGATAATGTGCATATTCACACCTGGTGCCATACCAATCACACCAATGTTATTGTCCGCTGCACCAATTGTACCTGCTACGTGTGTACCGTGTGGGCCGCCGTTTTCATTCCAGTTGCCTGTGCCTGAATCATTGTCACCTGTAATGTTGCCCCAGATGAAATCAGGGTTAGAAGCATCAAGCCCAGAATCAATGATACACACCTTCATGCCTGCATTAGGATTGAAAGTTACTTGGTTCGCTTGTGATTGATATACTGCGTATGGTGTGATCTGTTTGGTCATTGGATCGCCAAGATCGTCGTTATAAAGACCCATAGCAGTACGTTTGTAGTCTACTTCAATTGCTTTAACATGAGGGTTGTTCATTAGACCTTTAACGTGGTCTAAATCTTTACCAGAAAAGGTCGCTGCAAAGAAACCGTCACCATCGACGTGTAACTCTGCACCCGCTTGCTTAGCAAGCGCTTTAATGATGCCTTTGGAATTGTTATCTACTTGAATAATGTAACGATCGTTGTCTGCCATTGTCTGACCTGCAAAACAAACGCCCGCAAGAAGTAATGCTGATGTGTATTTGTTCAATTTCATTCTTATTATCTCTTAACAACCTGTTGCGTGATGTTGGTTATGTGTAAATAACCAGTTAACGCTGGTTAAGATGGACGAATTTTGAAACATTGTAAATAGATTTTGTTGAAAAAATCGGTATGTTTGAGAGCGATTTATTCTATAGGTATAAAGATTTTATATTACTGGAAGTCTATACGTTTTGCTGTATTTTATTGGGGTACGGCAATGGTATTGAGATTTTTTTGCATAACTGAACCTTATTCAGGTTCAATTATGCAAGAGGTCGGATTTGTTTAGATTGGGTGGTACTGTTGTCTTTTTCGGGATAGTAAGGCGAGGCAAAATGGTAATAAGGCTAGTAGATGAAGTGCAATTCGCTCAGGGGCAGCCAAACCTAGCGGTTGACTTAAAAATGCCAAAAACCCAGCGCCACTCATTTGCATGACACCAATTAACGCAGAAGCAGTACCGGCCTGTTTAGCAAAGGGTGACAGGGCGTTGCCGGCAGCGGCCCCGAGACTTAATGAAAAACCAACAGATGCAACGAAGATAGGGAGCATAATTGCTATTGGGGATGCAATGTCCTTTGCGAGTAAAAGACCTACAGCCGAAATCACAAACAGCGTAAGACCGGTGATGAGGGCATGACGACTGTGGTTTTTTATCCACTTTGGCGCGATGAAACTTGCCACAATGCTGATGACAGCATTTACCGTAAACCAGAATGTAAACTCATTCATGTCTTTACCGAGATGTATCATAATCCAGCCGGGTACAGTGGTGACAAAAACCAAAATGCCTGACATACCAATCATTGTAATCGCTGCATTAAACATGAACTGTTTGTGGCGTACAAAAGGCATAAAACGACGAAAATCTAAAATATGGCCTTCATAAACAGTATCGCTTGGCTTAGTTTCTCTGAAGAGAATACTGACAAGAATTAAACCTAATGCGGCAAACAAAGACAAAAATAAAAAGTTGGCTCGCCATCCAAATTGCTGAGTAAGATAAGCACCAAAAATAGGTGCAAGCGCAGGAATAAAGCACACAATGCCATTCAAATAGGTGATGATTGCACCACTTTTTTTCCCGTCAAAGCTATCTCGGACAATCGAAAAACACGCGACGAACGTTGCACATGCACCAAAGCCTTGGATTACTCGTGCAGCCATCATGATTGGCCAATCATTTGCGTAGGTCGCTAGCAACCCACCCAGGCCATAAAGCATAATACCTATAAGCGCAACTGGTTTACGACCTAGTCTATCGGCCAAGGGACCTGCAATAAGTTGACCTAGTCCGACACTTAACATGAAAATGGAGACGGTTTGTTGGATCTTGGCTTCACTCACCGCTAAGTCATCCGACATAGCGACAAACGCAGGCAAATATAAGTCTATTGCCAACGGGCAAAAAATAACGAGAAAAATCAGAATTAGCCAAATGTGAAAAGTGGGACGGGTGATAGTTGTCATAAGCACTCCAAATTAGAGTGGCTATTCTAGCTTTTTGAACGCAAATGAACAGGACTTAAGTACCATATGGTCATTGTTCATTCGTATTCATAGAGGTTTACTTGAACTGGTCAGATGTGTATGCTGTTTGAGCAAATTTTTGGAGAAGTAGCATGAGCTCAGCACTATTAAAAACGTACAAAAGAATGATGATGTTGCCCTTTGGTAACTGGCTTTTCTCGAAAGCGGTGTGCGTTAAAGCCCCTTATTTCTCCACCATTAAACCGTATATCAAAGAGTTAAAGCCAGGTTCGTGTAAAGCGATTATGCCAAAACGTCGTGCGGTGCTAAATCACATCGGGACGGTCCACGCCATTGCACAATGTAATCTCGCTGAACTGTGTGCGGGTGTGATGGTGGATGCGACGATACCAAATAAAACCCACCGCTGGATCCCAAGAGGGATGAATGTGCAATACCTACAAAAAGCAACGAGTGATCTCAGCGCCATCGCTGAAATTCACGTTCCAGCAGTGTGGCAAGACAAGCAAGACTTAATTGTTCCAGTTGAAATCTTTGACGATGGTGGCAATTTAGTTTTTCATGCCGATGTAACAATCTACATTACAGCAAAAAAAGCGCATTAAGCGCTTTTTTCATGTCAACTTGTTACTACGTTGCCCTTGCATTAGATGTTAGAGGATTATTGTTGAGCATCGACACTCTTTTGCGAAGGAACCGCGATAGAAGTAACACTGGCAGCTTGATGTTTATGGGTAAGGTTGCCTTCTACAATCGCACCGGCTTCCATACTCAGCGTATCATGAATGACATCACCGTTGACATTGGCGGTCTTTTCGATTGTTACTTTTTCCGCGTTGATGGTCCCCTCGACAGAACCTTGCACGATAACGCTTTGGGCGTGAACATTGCCTTTAACACGTCCGGACTCTCCAACAACAAGATGGGTAACGTGTATTTGTCCTATTACCGAGCCATCCAGCTGAAGTTCGCCGTCACATTGAACTTCGCCTTTTAATTCGAACCCTTGGGCTAGATAGGAAAACGTATTGGACTCTTTCTTTTTATTGAACACTGCTTAACGCCTTCGTCAGTTTAATGGGATTAATATGTTTATCATTATGCAATACTTCATAATGTAAATGCGTACTAGTGCTACGTCCAGTACTTCCCATCAAAGCGATAACATCTTGCTTTGTGACTTGTTGACCTTTTTCCACTTTAATCGTGTGTAAGTGACCAAAACGAGTCTTTACACCGTTCGCATGTTGCAGCTCGATAAAGTTACCGTAACCACCATTGCGTCCAGCCCGAACTACTGTGCCATCAGCTGGTGCGAAAATCCGAGTTTTGTGCCAACCAGCTAAGTCTACGCCTTTGTGAAAAGCACGTTGTCCGGTCATTGGATCTTTTCTAAGGCCGTAATTGCTCGAAATATAGTAATTCTCAGCGGGGAGGGAACTTGGGAGCTGTGCAACGACTTGTTCCAGTTCATTCAATTTAACTAATTCGTCTGCCAGTTGGAGGTAATCGACGGGCAGTGTATCGTCTTCAACTTGATGAAGCGGACCACCTTGTGCTTCAGTGCTTTGCGTAGCACTCAACACGCCTGCTTCAGATAAGCTCGTTTTAATGTTTTCTTGTCTCGATTCGATTTGCATTGCGAGTCTGTCGCGGAATTGTTGCAGTTGTTCATCGAGTGCATCAACTTGCATCGCAAAGGGTGGAAGGCTAAGCGACTCATCGCGTTGTTTTTCTTCTTGAGGTGCATCCGGAACAGACAATTGAATCGGATCTTGTACCTCTGTAGGATGCACATCGGGCAAATTAAGTAATTCTTCTTGTGTCAAAGCCGCTTCTTCCGCTGCATGCTCTGTTGTTAACTCGGGACTCGTGTCTAGCGCTGCGATTGACTCAGTAGGAGTCTGAGTAAGACTACTTGGCAGAGAATCGACGACTTCTTGTAATAATGTTTGTTTTTGCTGCAAGTTAGTTAGCTGAGCTTGTTGTTCAGCGATGGTAGCCTCGAGTTTTTGTTTCTCTTCAAGCCATTTAGACGAATTTGAGTGACCTTCAGCGGTAATTGATTCGATTACTGCGGTTTTATCAAAAAAACCTCGAGTTGATACGGTAGTCCAAGCGGTTGTAGCCAAGAATAGAAACAGCATAAACCACTGCATAGCGCGGCTTACGTGCCAAGTTGAAACGTGGCCCGAACGACGTATGAGTATTTGTTTTGGTTGGAATATACGCGAAAAAATGTGCGTGATACGTGCTGTCATCTAGTCAATATTAGTTCAAAGATCGGCATAATTTATCAAGTTTTGCCCAAAACGCCAGCAAAAAAACAAAAAACGGGGTGTTTTTAGAACACCCCGTTGTTTTACTTGAATAAAAAATCAATGTTATTTAGCAGGTAAAACTGTCGATTCAACGCTTCCGAAACCGATGCGTGCGAAACCGGCTTTTTCACACCAACCACGCATAATCACTTTATCGCCATCTTCTAAGAATGTGCGAGATTCGCCGTTGTTTAGCGTGATTGACTCTTTACCACCGCGAGTAAGTTCTAGTAGCGAACCTGCTTCTTCGTGTAAAGGACCCGATTGTGTTCCCGAACCAATCATGTCTCCAGCTTGGAAGTTACAGCCGTTTACTGTGTGATGCGCAACCATTTGCGCCACAGTCCAGTATGAGTGTTTAAAGCTTGATTGTGAAACCACGCTTGGAGCTGCGCTTTCTGCTCGCATTTTAGCCGTTTCAATCGCCACATCCATCATGATGTCGTAAGAGCCAACTTCGCGATTTTTCTCTGATTCAAGATATGGCATAGGCTGCGGATCGTTTTCATCGCGTAACCAAGTCGTACGGTAAGGCGCTAAAGCTTCGTTCGTAACAACCCAAGGAGAAACTGTTGAAGCAAAGTTTTTCGCAAGGAATGGACCAAGTGGTTGGTATTCCCAAGCTTGTAAATCACGAGCAGACCAGTCATTGAACAAACAGAAACCGAATACGTGGCTATCTGTATCGTCAAGAGCAATGCTGTCACCTAATGCATTACCTTTCCCAAGGTAAATACCTACTTCTAGTTCGTAATCTAAACGTTTACACGGACCAAAACTCGGCGCCTCAGCATCAGGTGCTTTAGTTTGTCCTTTAGGACGAGGGAACGTTTGGCCAGAAACCCCGATCGATGATGAACGACCATGATAGCCAATCGGTACCCATTTGTAGTTTGGTAGTAATGGATTATCAGGACGGAACAATTTACCTACAGCGGTGGCGTGATAGATAGAAGTATAAAAATCGGTGTAATCGCCAATGTGACAGGGCAAATCATATTCAACGTCTTCCTGAGCGATAAGAGTTGCTTCAATAGCGGCCTTTTCGCTCGCGCCTTCACGCAGTGCCTTAGAGAGCGCTAAACGTAATGCTGACCAGAATGATTGGCCCAGGCTCATAAAGTGGTTTAGCGTGGGTTCGCTTGCCGCTTTCGCGGCCGTTGCCGCTTCACCGCTGAATAATGTCGCGACTGCAGCAAGATCGACAACTTGATCACCAATCGCAACACCACCACGGAATGCTTCAGCACTGCCTTTGCGGCGGAAGATAGCGAACGGCAGATTTTGGATAGGGAAATCACTTTTGCCAGTATTTGCCGACTCGACCCAACTTTTCAGGGCAACGTCATGTGTTTCGTTGATAAAAGACATTGTCATTCCTAGAGTTACAACCTTAAACCGGAGGAGAAACCTCTCATTTTTTAAGGTTTTGAATTATATAAACACGAAAAGCAGCTAATACTTTAGCTGCTTTTGTTTGCACTTTCGAGCTTAGATCACGCCGCGACGTTCTTGGTCACGTTCGATTGATTCGAATAGCGCTTGGAAGTTACCTTCACCGAATCCGCCATCATCAACACGTTGGATCATTTCAATAAAGATTGGACCAAACAGGTTTTTAGTGAAGATTTGCAGTAAATAACAGTTTTCACTTTGGCTATCTACCAAGATTTGATGTTGTCTGATTTTCTCACGATCTTCTTTAACCCACGGTACACGGTCGAAAATTGTGTCATAGTAGTGGTCAACGATATCGAGAGTTTGGATACAAGATTTATCCAGTTTATCCAATGAACCCACTAAGTCGTTTGTTAAAAATGCAAGATGCTGAACACCTGGGCCATTGTATTCATTCAAGTATTCATCAATTTGGTTATTGTTATTATCTTTACCTTCATTGATAGGAATGCTGAATGTGCCACACGGCGACTTCAATGCGTAAGAAAGCAGAGCTGTTTTTTGACCTTTAATGTCAAAATAACGAACTTCAGTAAAGCCGAACACTTCTTTGTAGAAGTTTGCCCATGTTTCCATAGTGCCTTTGTAAACGTTGTTCGTTAGGTGGTCTACACGAAGGAAACCTTTATCTTCAACAATTGTTGGCTCTTCCAAATCAACAAAGTCTTGCTCGTAAATAGAACCTTTGTCGCCAAAAACATCAATGAAATAAATTAGGCTATCACCAATACCATAGATTGCAGGGTAAGGGAGATCTTTGTTTGCTGATTCTGTTGCTGGCTTAGCTCCACGCTCTACCGCAAGATCAAACGCTTTTTGAGCATCAACAACACGCCAGCCCATAGAACAAATTGCAGGGCCGTGGCTTTTTGCAAACTCAGCAGAAAAACCAGCACGTTCGTTATTTAGAAGAAAATGAATATCGTGTTGATTGTAGTAGCTGATGTCTTTGTCTTTAAACTTCTTTAGTTTTGAGAAACCAAAGTCACTGAACACTTGGTGCATGTAATCTGCATCAGGAGTCGCGTATTCTGTAAATTCGATGCCTACAAGGCCTAATGGATTGTTTACTTCACTCATTGTCTTTCTCCCGCAATTAACGGCTGCGATACGTTTTATATTGTGGACTGATCATCTTGCAAATCGTTTCAAAGAGGAAGATCTCGGCCCTAAATGGGATTGTTGGAAATGTAAATTTAGTTGCACAAGAAACCATTTATTTCCGCTGAAATGCGCCAATTTTAATTTTGACTAATTTTGGGGGGATATTGACGCTAATTGCACGTCGAACAGGTCGAGTGAATTGAATTTTTTGCTGTTAAGTTGTTGATTTAAATTGTTTAATTTGTTTTTTTGTAAAAAAGGAATGATTTTTAAGACGGGGTGTTAGCACACAGTAAAAAGAAAGAAACGCAATAAACTGTAAATATTTATATACAAAAGGGCGCTAATTGCGCCCTCTGTCTCTGAAGTGATGGATTACTGCTTTGCTGCAGAGATTTCCAATTCTTCAGTTAACACGTGTTCTTGTGTTGCTGGTTCATGTGTGCCTTCTGCACCGTGCATCCAAGAAACGAGCTTGTCGCTTAGGAAGTACATGATTGCAGCAGACAGCAATGCTGTCGCACCTAAGCCAATGAAGATACCCATCGCATTTTCTACAGCGGCTTCACCTTCACCGATAAATGAACCTACAACACCGGCAATTTTGTTTGCAACGGCAGTACATAGGAACCAAATACCCATCAACATTGAAGCAAGGCGCAGTGGAGCCAACTTACTTACCATTGATAAGCCGATTGGCGATAAGCAAAGCTCACCCAGCGTATGGAATAGGTAGAATAATACAAGCCACATCATGCTAATTTGCATTGAATCGCCGCTGCCACCTTCAGTGATAAGCGCCATCATCATCGTTAAGAAACCAAGTGCCAAGAAGATAAGGGCGATAGCGAATTTTACTGGTGAATTAGGTTCACGTTTATCTAGCTTCAACCAAATCATGGCGACGATTGGCGCGAACACGATAATGAAAATAGAGTTAAGTGATTGGAACCACGACGCTGGTACTTCAAAGCCCATTAGCATACGGTTGGTGTAATCATTGGCGAAAATATTCATCAAGCCGCCAGCTTGCTCAAAACCCATCCAGAAAATGATACTGAATACGCTCATAGTAAAGATTACTTTGATGCGGTCTTTTTCTTCTTTACTGAGTGGCTCTTTAGTGTTGCTTGAAGACATCGCTTGTGAAAGCTTAGCTGCTGGCACGCGACCAATGTCACCTAAGTATTTTTGACTTAGCGTCATTTGCAGAATAACAGAGATGATCATACCAACACCCGCGGTAATGAAACCAGCCTGCCAGCCCGCAACCGAAGCAATATAACCAGCAACAAGTGGACCTAATGCACCACCTAAGTTGATACCCATATAGAATATAGTAAACGCACCGTCACGACGCTTGTCGCCATCTGCATACAAATCACCAACCATTGTCGAAATGTTTGGCTTGAATAAACCGTTACCACAGCAAAGAAGTGCAAGGCCTAAATAGAAGACGTTTTCTTCGTGGCCTGCAACCATACTATGAGGAATACCCATAATAAAGTGGCCTGCAGCCATTAAAAAACCACCGATGATGATTGCTTTGCGTTGACCCAGTACGTTATCAGCCAACCAACCACCGAGTAGAGGCGTTACGTAAACGGCCATAGTGAACGTACCATAAAGGCTTAATGCGTCTGCATTTGTCCAACCAAAACCACCATCTTGTGTTAAAGCAACAAGATATAATACTAAAATGGCACGCATGCCATAATAACCGAAGCGTTCCCACATCTCTGTGCCGAACAGCAGGAACAATCCTTTAGGGTGTCCTAAAAAATCACCTGTCTTAGGTACTGAACTCATAAACTCTTCCTAACTAATTTTGTCATCAGGCCATTGTTATATTTGTCGTCGTGAACGGGTGGCCAGTTGAATTGGGTCTCTAAGCGGACCTTCAATTATCTTAAAAGCACATCAGTATACCCAGTAGCGTGGCTCTGTGGAAGCCTTTAGGACAGCACTTCCATTGAAAAGCCCGTTGTTCAACTGGCTTTTTTGTTAAATCATCGCACTTGGATATTTGACGGATTGTTCCGATGAATTTGCCAAATCATTGAAATGTTGAAGACCTTCTCGCAATCACTCGTTATTTACTGAGAATGAACAAGTATGTCTGTTTTTGCGTTTAATAAAGTAACTCTGACATGAAAATGACCACGCAGATGGGTTGAATAAGCCAACAAATCGATTTGATTCAATACACTAGTACAAATTTTTTGTTTGAATCTTGCTCCTGCTGAACGTTTAAATACCATACGTCTTTTTAGGTATTTTGTTTTAAAATACCCATAGAACCAGAAAAATATGTGGGTTTTCTTTATTTAAGTTTATGAATTTTATAGGTTATATCCTTACTCATTCATACACTTTGAATAGAGTGAAAAAGTACGATTTAAACGTCGGAGGTGTTCAAAAATGTTTACAATCCTCTAGGCGACCGACTATTCTTAGAGTATGATCCAATCAATTGACCTAACCCTGTTTGAGGAACAAATGCGTCTCGAGATCCACTGCGCGGATCGTATTGGTATTGCCCAAGAGATCTTGAATATACTGGTTAAATATCGTGTTGACTTGAAAGGTATTGAAGTTGACTCGGTGAACTGTCGAATGTACGTCAGTTTCCCTCCTATTGAGTTCGAACAGTTTAAAAAAATCATGCCAGAGATTCGCTTAATCGATGGTGTTGAAGATGTTCGCACTACTGCCTATTTGCCTTCTGAGCGAGAGCATAACGAACTAAATACATTATTAAGTGCGCTACCAGATGGCATTATATCCATCGATTCGAAAGGCAATGTAAGGCATTGTAATGATGCTGCGGCCAAAGACTTGAATATGCGGGAGTCGGAGATTTTAGGTGCTTCGATAAACACGTTGCTTAAAGGCTTTAATTTTGCCCGTTGGTTAGAAGGGAAAGAGGTGTTAGGCCAAACCACACGTGTCGAAGTCGCGGGTGAAGACTATATCGCAGATATTTTGCCTATCTCAGTGCCTCAAGGCGCCGAGGGGGACGTGCTCGCTGGCGCTGTTATCAATATCAAATCGCAGAGCCGTTTAGGTCAACAGGTAAGCGCATTTCGCCGATATGGTCAGGAAAGTTTTGCGACAATTCACAGTAATAGCACGGCGATGCGAAAAGTAGTTCGTGAAGCTCGAAAGATGGCCCAACTAGAGGCGCCTATTTTGATAACGGGCGAAACGGGGACAGGTAAAGAACTGCTTGCCCGAGCGTGTCACTTTGCGTCGAACCGCTCAATCAAACCGTTCATCGCGTTATCCTGTGCCTCGTTACCTGATGAAGCGGCAGAGTCGGAGTTATTTGGATACGCTGGAAAAGACGAGCATTCACCGTCTAAGCGCGGTGTACTTGAGCAAGCCGATGGCGGCACGGTCTTTTTAGATGAAGTGGGTGAAATGTCAGCACAGCTGCAAACTAAGCTTCTGCGTTTCTTACAAGACGGTACGTTCAGAAAAGTGGGTGGTGAGAGCGAAGTTAAGGTAAATGTGCGTATCATTGCGACAACGCAAAAAGATTTGCCTGCAATGGTGCAAGAGGGGACATTCCGTGAGGATTTGTACTATCGTATCAATGTGTTAACGCTTGACATTGCTCCACTTAGAGAGCGTAAAGCGGATGTTGGGCCATTAGCTGAACACTTTATTCAGAAGTATGCACATCAAACGGGGCAAGAAGCACCTAGATTAGCAGATAGCTGTTTGGAATTTTTAGAGCAGTATCCGTGGCCTGGCAATGTTCGTCAGTTAGAAAATGCAGTTTATAGAGCTGTTTCATTACTTGATGGAAAAGAACTTCGTATAGACCACATGCAGTTGCCAACATTTACCGGTGATTTGGGTTACCTTGATACCGATTTTGAAGGTAGCTTGGAAGATGTCGTGAAGCGGTTTGAAGCGACGCTTTTAAGAAAGTTATACCCTGCTTATCCGAGCTCTCGACAGCTTGCGAAACGCTTGGGGTTGAGCCACACTGCGGTGGCTAATAAGTTACGCGAATACGGAATTAATCGTAAATCGGTAAAAGTATAGTAAGTTAAATCTTTAGGGCATCACACTAATGTTTGGTGCCCATGTCTTTTGTTACACCCTCTAGACGCACGCTGGTTAATCCGCGATGTTCAAAGTTGAACGTAATGCTAACGTTGTTTTTCATTAAAAAGTAATCTACCCCGTCAAGAGAGAGTACATAATTACCTTTAACTGGTTGAGCAAATGTTGCCTTACGGAGAATGATTTTGTGGTCACCAATTTCCCATTCAAACCCTTCAATAAAGCTTTGCGCAAATTCTTGTACCCAGACCTGTGAATCATCCTTACTTAACGTGACTGCTACGGAGTAGCTCTCGGGTAGATCCATGTTGTATGCTTTGTTACCAATCGTAAATTTGTCTTCCACTGGAGACCATGCAAAACCAAAGTTAAATGGCTTTTCAACGCCCGTAGAGTAACGAATAACACCTTTACCAGGTAGTTCAAATTCAGCAAACGAGGGGAGGCTGATAAAAAAAGGAACGCCCCAAGAAAAAATTTCTTCATAGATAATATTCTTATAGTTACAACTATTTATCAGGTTAGTGTAGTCCTATGCTTTTAGCAACCTTCAGTCTGTAATTAGGGACAACGTTGTCATCGTTTCCAAAGCGAAAACTGAATAGTGACAACAGACAGCTCACTTTGTTCATTTTTCAGTATTAATAATTCTATTCGCATCTATCTGTTCTAAAAATGATTGTGATAGACTGAATTTTTTGCACACTGGTTAGACCATTAGTTATGAATTTATATTTCCGACTCATTCTTTTACTTTGGCGAATTAAACAAAATCGCCAGTACGACACGTTGCTCACACCGATTGATATAGAATTTCGCGCGTTGCCAAGTGATTGCGACATCAATATGCACCTGACGAATTCTCGTTATTTGGCGTTTATGGATTTGGCTCGTATGTGGTTAACTGAGCGTGTAGGTTTATTCGGTGCGATTTATCAGAAGCGCTGGTTTCCTATCGTCAATGCGACTGCTATCACCTACATTCGAGATATCAAACCACTGCAAAAATTTACGGTAACTACACGTCTGGTCGGTTGGGACCACAAGTATTTTTATATTGAACAAAAATTTCACTCTCATCGAGGATTACATGCCATCGCTTATATTCGAGGTGTGTTTAGACGTAAACAAGGCGTCGTGCCAGTTGAAGAAATGCTGGATGTGGCAGGGTTTGATGGAGTAGCGCCAATATTGCCAAAAGAAGTGATGCATTGGAAAGCGATGTTGGAAGAGAAAAAATCGTCAAATCAATAACGAGCTTATCTGCTTGCCCTTTACTCAATCTGAAAGGATAAAGGCCACAAACGTGGCCTTGGGATTGAGAAAGTCAATATCATGAAATGATAGTGTTTGGGCTGATTCCAGCCCGAATTCTTAGAAGTTGTACTTCACACCAAACATTGCAACGATTGGGTCAAGCTCAACATCTGAAGTAAGAGCTTTAGCGCCGTTTGCGTATACTGTAGCGTCTGTATTGATGTCCATTTTAGACACCATGGCATGTAGACCCCATGTTTCGTTTAGCTTGTAGTTGAAACCGACTTGAAGTGCTAAACCAAATGACGAATCTAAATCAAGTTTTACGTCATTTGTACCTAGAGTTGCTTTCAGCGCTGCACTTGGTTGTTCATCAAAGAAAACCGTGTAATTCAAACCAAGACCGACGAATGGACGGAACGCTGAATCTTTCGTAAAGAAGTGGTATTGTGCCAAAAGTGTTGGTGGCAGATGTTTAACGTCTGCAATTTCTGCACCTTTCAAACCGCCTTCACCGTTTACTGTGTGAGAAAATGGTGTTGCTGCAACTAGTTCAAACACGATGTTGTCTGTGTACGCATAGTCGAATGTAATACCTAGCTGTGTGTTGCTGTCAGCGCTCAAACCCAACGCATTGTTTTGGTCGATTGGCGACGAAGAGTTAGTTGGATTAACGTTGATTGCACCTACGTTCACGCTTAAATTTGCGTTTGCAAAAGGAGCTGCTACCAAAAGTGAAGTAAGTAGTGCTGCGCTAAGTTGTTTTTTCATTTTCATCTCCTGGGCCTTTTAAGGCGAATCTCTTTGTTGGGCTTATTATTACTCTCTCCATTTTTG
Source organism: Pseudoalteromonas xiamenensis (assembly GCF_030994125.1). NCBI lineage: Bacteria > Pseudomonadati > Pseudomonadota > Gammaproteobacteria > Alteromonadales > Pseudoalteromonadaceae > Pseudoalteromonas > Pseudoalteromonas xiamenensis. The sequence continues at coordinate 2,926,019 of NZ_CP099917.1, forward strand.
AAAAAACTGTTCTAGATCAAGATTTTTAAAAGGTAGTTTCAGATCTTTCTGAAAGTTTGATTTAGATTAACTTTTTGCACTTATTTGCGTCTCGGTGACATCTCTTTGCCATGAAATTGCCATGTATTGATCATAATAGGTTGCTTAAATGAACGTGGAAATTGAACTTTGGCTACGGAATCATGGCACTTCAAACTCACGTTTTAAACCAACCGTCTTATGCTTTAAGCGCGCTAAAAACATTGATCCAAGCTCCTTCTATTACACCTAACGACGCAGGGCTATTAGACTGGCTTTCTTCTGAATTGGGATTGATGGGTTTTGAGATAATTCGCTTGCCATTAAATGGTGTTGATAACCTCATCGCTGTTCGACATTTTTTGCCAGGTCCCGTGTTTGCTTTTGCCGGTCACGTTGATGTTGTACCTGCAGCAGGGAGTGCTTGGAAAGCAGCGCCATTTTCAGCTGACATAATTGAAGGTGCGGTGTATGGACGTGGTGCGTGTGACATGAAAGGTGGCATTGCAGCCATGCTCTCTGCATGCCAAAAGTTGGTTAATTTGCATGATCTTAGTCCGCTTCGAGGTTCTTTCTATTGGCTTATTACGTCGGATGAAGAAGGTGAAGCAGAGTTTGGCTCCAAATATTTAGCGCAATATCTTGCGGAAAATAATATTACACTGGATGCGTGTCTAGTGGGGGAGCCGACAAGTGAGCTACGTGTAGGCGATGCGATTAAAAATGGTCGTCGTGGAGCGATATCCGCGCGGATTCAAGTTAGAGGAAAAGCGGGACACGTTGCTTATCCACAAAATACAATTAATGCTGCGCACTTAGCTGGTCAAATTGTTAATGCCTTATCGTCGCTCACTTGGGAAAACGATCAACCAGGATCGGCAACAACATTGCAGGTAACGGGGATTAATATTCCAAACGTCGTCGATAATCTTGTGCCAGCCAAATGTGAGATAACCTTCAATATTCGTTATAGTCATGGTTATAACAGTGATGAAGTAATTGAATGCATAGAGCGTTGTTTATCAGCTTGGTCACACACGTTTGAGTTGGCTTGGGAAAGGCCTTGTGAATCTTATTATACAGGTGAACAAGGTGCAGGCTGCTTTTTAGGTCTTATAGAACATGCCATTTTTAAGTGTACAGGTCAGTACCCGCAATTAAGCACCGCTGGTGGGACTTCCGACGGTCGATTCTTTTCTAATGCACATACCCAAGTCATTGAAGTGGGTGTACGCAATCATACGATACACCAGGTAAATGAACATTTACCACTGACTGATCTCGATACAATAGAGTTAATCTATTGCGAAATCTTACAAGATTATTTTAGCTGACCTAAATTTGTCTTTGGCTTTCGTGGAGCGATATTTCACCTGTTTTCACTTCGTCTGATGGAGTTACCAAATCAGCTTCGCATGTGATAGCTTGGGAGGTAAATAACGACAAGAACGGGATAATTATGAAATGGACAATAACAAGTTTGGCTTTATTGGTTGCAAGCCAAACTTCAGCGGCTACTTTATCAGCACAACTAGACAAACAACTACCAAGTCTCGAGCAACTCTATCTCCATTTACATCAAAACCCTGAACTTTCGTATCATGAAGAGCAATCAGCTAAACGTCTTGCTGAAGAGTTTAAAGCGCTTGGTATGAAGGTGACCGAAGGTGTTGGTGGTCATGGTGTTGTTGCGCTGTTTCAAAATGGTGAAGGCCCAACGGTAATGATCCGGGCAGATACCGATGGGCTGCCTATTACTGAAGAAACAGGAAAGGCGTACGCATCAAAAGTGACGACACTCAATGCTAGCAATCAAACGGTTGGTGTAATGCACGGTTGTGGACACGATATACATATGACCAGCTTAGTGGGCACAGCAAAACAGTTAATGAATAATAAGTCGCGTTGGAAGGGGACTCTTATGTTGGTCGCGCAACCAGCAGAAGAAGTCGGCGGTGGTGCAAAGGCAATGTTAAAAGAGGGACTTTTCAGCAAATACGCCAAGCCAGATTACGTTTTAGGTTTGCACGTTAGCGCCAATTTACCTGCAGGTAAAGTCGCGGTTGCCCCAGGTTACGCTTTAGCAAATGTCGACTCCGTCGATATAACGGTTAAAGGTAAGGGCGGGCATGGCGCTTATCCTCATACGACAATCGATCCTGTCGTAATTGCCTCTCGCTTAGTGCTCGCATTACAAACGATCACCAGTCGCGAAATCTCACCATTGAAGCCTTCAGTTATTACTGTCGGGTCCATTCACGGTGGTTCAAAGCATAACGTTATTTCGGATGAAGTGACGTTACAATTAACACTACGTTCCTACGATCCTGAAGTTAGAGACCAACAAGTTGCTACAATAAAGCGGATGGCGAATGGTATTGCTTTAAGTGCTGGTTTACCTGATGAGCTGATGCCGAGTGTCTATGTACACGAAGAAGAGCGAATTCCATCAACGTACAACGAACCTGAACTAGCAGTTAAAGTGAAAGCAAGTATTGAAACGGCAATAGGTCAAAGTAATGTTGAAAAGGCTGAACCTGTTATGGCAGGAGAAGATTTTGGATTGTACGGGCGTACTGATGAGCAAGTGCCAATAACCATCTTCTGGCTGGGTGCTGTCGAGCCAACGTTCTATGCACAAAGTGTCGCCGCAGGGAAAACATTACCGTCATTACATTCAAGCAAATTTGCCCCTGATTACCCATTGACGATTAAAACGGGTGTAACTGCGATGACGCAAAGTGCTTTGGATCTATTTAATAAGCCGTAACGTTCAATACAAACAGACGCGTTTAGGCAAGCGCTATCACACCTTAATCGTGATGGAAAAACAAAAAAGGAAGCCTGGCTTCCTTTTTTGTTTATAACGGTTCTAGATTTAACTAAACATCTCTAACGGTGGTTGCTGCATGTCTTTTGGAAAGCGAATGTAGTAGGTCAAGCCTTTGCCTTCTTCGCTCTCAACCTCAATCTCGCCATTCAATGTTTGTTTTACTAAGTTAAGTGTAATATGAGTTCCTAAACCGCTACCCCCTTGGTCGCGTTTAGTCGTAAAAAACGGGTCAAAGAGCTTTTCTAGCTGCGCTTTACTTACACCTTTACCATTGTCTTTGTACACAATTTTAACGTCATCATTGTCTTCAGTGATCGCAATATCAATCGTACCAATATTCATTTCCTCAAAACCGTGAATGAGAGAATTCATGATCAAGTTTGTGAATATTTGGCTAATCGCGCCCGCTGGAAGATTGAGTATCAAATCATCAGGGCAACTCACATTGATGTTGTGTTTGGTCTTTTTGAGTTTAGGGTGCAAAGACTTTATAACTTCCCCTAAGTATTCTTTAAAGTTAATCGTTCTGACCGCTTCACTTGCTTGGTCAACCGCGATTTGTTTAAAGCTCGCGACCAGCTCACTGGCTCGGTCTAAGTTTGTTGTAAGTAAACTGGTGCTTTGCTTCGCATCGTTTATAAATTCTTCCAATGCTTTGGGTGAAAGCGTTTTTTCTTTGTACGCAATTTCTATTTGCTCTAGACGTTCTTGCAAGAAGGACGTTGCTGTAACGCCAATTCCAACCGGTGTATTAATGTCGTGGGTAATACCCGCAACTAACCCCCCTAAGGCAGCCATTTTCTCTGAACCCACCAAGCGTTCTTGGGCTAAATTGAGTTCATCTAGATACCGTTCAAGCTCTTTTTGTTTGGTGAGTAACTCTTGCTCTGTTTGTCTACGCCTATCGACTTCCTCAGTTAAAGTAAGCTTTTGTTTTTCAAGTTCGTATTTTTGTTGCTGCAAATCCATCATTGCTTGGCTTAAATTTGATGTTTTGCGCGCAACTTCTTGTTCTAGCTGCAGATTGTGCTGATCTAGTTTCTCATTACTGATGATGAGTTCTTTTTGCGTTTGATCTAGTTTTTTGCGGTATTCAGCTACTTTATCGATGAGTTTGTTGAACGCTTCTTCCATCACTTTCAATTCGTTGCGCTCAGTGGTGTCCAACTCAATGCGATGGCCATCGGCATCATCAAGCTCGAATTCTTCAATTTGTTCTGTGAGCTGAGACAATGGTTCGGTCAGTAGTTTTCTGAACGCAAGTAAAAATAGGATAATCAAAAAGGTTGTTTTGATCATCGCGTTGCCAATCAAGAAGTAGATTGAAATCATGATACGGCTGAACACAACTTCGCGGCTTGAAAAAAGCGTTACGTCACCAACTTGGGTAGCGCGTCCTGAAAATTCGAAAATAAGTGGAAAAGTATACCCAAATAGACCAGAGGGTGTGTCCTCGATTATTGCTTCTTCCTGAACTAATTGTTGACTGTATAGTTCATGGATATCCAAAGAACGACCAAGTTGCGAAATAATTTCGCCACTGTCATCACGCACAATAATCCCCTCAATCATCGGGATTGCGAGTAAACCTTCGGCTGTGGTTACGGTCTGCTTAGTGTTTAGTTCCCATATAGCGCGAGTTAGGCTTCGGCTGAAGGTTTTTTGCAGCATGGTCAATTCGTTGCGAATATAGTCTTTAGTATTAACATACTCCGCAACCACTTGACCGCACGTAACGACAAATGTTAATAAGAAGTAAACCGAAAGCACGTTTGTAAGTAGCTTTTTTGATAGGCTTTTTTGTAGCATGAATGAACCCGTGCTCCTCAAAATAAGTTCACAGCTTTTTGTCTGCTTATAAACTTAGCCAATAACCGATTAAAAATAAATAAATATAATGGATTTATCTCAATATCTTTACCTCTTTTACAATTTAGACTGTTATATCACTTAACTTATTTTTCGTTCTTGTGGTATAAGTTGCTAACGAGGTTGCTATTGAGAACTAAACTTTTTAGCAATAACAGCTTATCAGTCAAGAGCTCGATGCTATTTTTGGATATTTGAAAACACGATGAGTTACTCTGTCCTAGTTTGTGACGATTCAACAGTCGCACGTAAACAAGTAAAACGCTGTTTGCAAGCTTCACTGGATGTTGACATTGTCGAGGCGCAGCATGGCGCGGAAGCATTGGCGCTGTTGCAATCAAAGCAGATAGATTTGGTTTGTTTAGACCTAACTATGCCTGTAGTGGATGGAATTGGGGTGCTTGAAGGGATCAAAGAGCAGAAAATTGAAAGTTTTGTGGTGGTCATATCCGCTGATATTCAATCCGAAATGAAGGCAAAAGTTGCCTCGCTGGGTGCGCTCGACTTTATTGAAAAGCCTGTTAAGTCAGACTCATTGTTGTCTGTTTTGCATAAATTTGGCATTCGTTAAAATCCAACTTGAAAAATTCACATAATCTATTCCCGAAATTCACCTTGACAGTTTGGCTGTTTTTACGGCAGTCTAATTGCGTTATGAAAAAAGAATTATTGAATACTACGACCATTATTATTACCACCACCATCCTGACTGGATAGTGGCATAGGTCGTTGCGTATTCAAAAAAGGCCTGTGTTCACTACGAACACAGGCCTTTTTTCGTTTTTGGAATGAGGAACATAAATTATGCGAGTTTTAAAGTTTGGTGGTTCATCCCTTGCGGATTTCGCCTGTTTATCAAAGGTAAAAGAATTAATATTGTCCTATGCGGGGCCTGATTCGCTGGTTGTGCTATCTGCGCCAGGGGGCATGACAGATCATCTTGTTGGACTTGCCGACTTAGCGGCACAAGGTTCGGATTACAGCGAACGTTGGGATGCGCTAATTCTGCGGTCAGAAGGGCTGCGCTCAGAAGTTGAAGCCGCATTCAGTAAAGTTGAGCACTGGCCGAATTTTAATGAACTCGCGGATAAATTGGCTGGTGTTAAATTACTCAAACATTGCCCAGACCAAGTACGTGCGTACGTCATTAGTTTTGGCGAGCGTGTGAGCGTTGCACTGATGCAAGCAATGATGGGCTCTGACAATGCCTATTATTTGGAAGCAACAGATTGTATTCGGACTGAAGGCAACTATTTGGAGGCCGAAGTTGATTTAGTGGCGAGTAAAGACGCATTCCGTCAACAACTGCAGCAAAACAACTTTCCCTATTACATCATGCCTGGCTTTACTGGTAGTAACGCGCAGGGCGAGTTGTCCGTACTTGGCCGAAATGGGTCAGACTATTCTGCTGCGATTGCCGCAGCCTGTTTAGAAGCCGAAGTTTGTCAAATTTGGACAGACGTTGATGGTGTTTATAATGCGGACCCTCGTTTTATTAAAAAGGCCAGTAAAATTAATTGGCTATCGTACAAAGAAGCAATGGAGCTTTCGTATTTTGGTGCGAAAGTCTTGCACCCGAAAACTATTTTACCGTGTGCAAAAGTCGGCGTACCTTGTGAAATCAAGAATACACACAACCCTGACGTACCAGGCTCGATGATTAGCCATGAGCGTCAAGGTGATGAGACGGTTAAAGCTATATCAAGTTTAGAAAAACTAGCTATGTTGACGGTATCAGGCCCAGGCATGAAAGGTAAAGTGGGTATGGCATCACGGGTCTTTAGCGCACTTGCTAATGACAATGTTTCAATCGTACTCATTACGCAATCTTCTTGTGAATTTAGTATTAGCTTTTGTGTTCACGAAAGTGACTTAGCGTTGGCGCTAAATGCGCTTGAGCAGGCATTTGCGCTTGAATCACAAGCGGGGTTAATTGAGCCAATTCAAGTTCAACGCGAGCTCGCCATAGTGACTTTGGTGGGGGATAACATGAAAGCCCACAAAGGGTTGGCTGCAAAATTCTTCGCATCGTTGGCGCAAGCACAAGTAAACATAGTTGCGATTGCGCAAGATTCAACGGAAAGTGCGATTTCAGCGGTCATTGATGGCGCACTCTGCAACGATGCGGTGAAAGTTTGCCATGAGAACTTCTTTACGCATGTCCCTTCGATAGACGTGTTTTTACTTGGTGTTGGCCTAGTGGGTCAGGAATTAGTAAAGCAGTTAGAAAAACAGCAAGCTTGGTTGGAAGCACGCAACATTAAGTTGAATTTATATGGTGTGGCAAATTCGAAACAATGTTACCTGAATTCTGATGGGGTGCCGTTTGATAGCTGGCAATTGGAGCTCGGCAAGGTTGCGGAACCATTCAGTTTAACGCGAGTTGAACAATTCGTCAGAGCAAACCACCTAATCAACCCAGTCATTGTGGATTGCAGTTCCTCTCAACAGTTGGCGTCCCAATACGCTGAATTTTTACGTGCAGGCTTCCACGTTGTCGCTGCGAATAAAAAGGCGAACACGGGTAGCTTCGCATATTACCAAGAGTTGAAGGCTGCTGCGTTATCGATGCGTCGTAAATTCTTGTACGAGACAAACGTTGGTGCAGGGCTACCTGTACTTGATAACCTCCAATTATTGTTTGGTGCGGGTGATGAACTACTGTCATTCAATGGAATTTTATCGGGTAGTTTGTCGTACATGTTTGGTGCGATAGAAGACGGGTTATCGCTTTCTGAAGCAACTGAAAAGGCGAAATCGCTTGGATTTACAGAACCTGATCCGCGTGATGATTTATCCGGGACGGATGTTGCTCGTAAATTACTTATCATCGCTCGAGAATCAGGGCTTGAGCTTGAGTTGTCGGATATCGTTGTAGAACCTGTCGTACCAGGCCACTTTGCAGAAGGCTCAAGTGTCGATGAATTCATGGAAAAGTTGCCAGAATTGAATGCGCAATTTGCGGATAGAGTGCAAAGTGCTGCGGCAGAGGGTAAGGTGCTGCGTTACGTTGGGACAATTGAGAATGGGCAATGTCGAGTTGGAATTGAAGCCGTTGATAAACAGCATGCCCTCAATGCGATTCGAGATGGTGAAAATGCGCTTGCCATATTAAGTCAGTATTATCAGCCTCGTCCATTTGTGATTCGTGGGTACGGTGCTGGAGCTGAAGTGACTTCAGCGGGCGTATTTGCTGATATTCTCAAAACATTGTCTCGATAGGAGTGAGTCATGGTTAGTATGTATGCACCAGCATCAATCGGTAATTTCTGCGTTGGTTTTGATTCTCTAGGGGCAGCACTAGCCCCAATTGATGGCAGTCTTCTTGGTGATGTCGTTCATGTGCAGGATGCGCCACAGGATACGTTTGAATGCATTGGCGCCTACGCGTCATTTCTGCCGTCAAATGCACAAGAGAATTTAGCGTTTCAATGTTTACAACATTTTCGTGAATTTGTCGCGCCAACAATGCCTCCAGTTGCTTTGACTCTTGAAAAACGTCTTCCAATCGGATCTGGTTTGGGCTCAAGTGCGTGTTCAGTCGTTGCAACGTTTGCGGCCCTTGATGCCTTTGCCAAAACAACGTTAAGCCAAATTGAGTTAATTGAACTAATGGCTGATTTCGAAGGCAAAGTGTCAGGTGGTCGTCACTACGACAACATTACGCCATGCTATTTAGGTGGTCTTCAACTGACGGCTGAACTTGTGCCTAATCGAGCCATGAGTGTCCAAACCCCTGAAGATTGGTATTACGTTGTTGCTTATCCGGGGTTTGCATTAAACACAGCAAAAGCTCGTGCAGTACTACCAAAAGAGCAGTCAACTCATGATGCCGTTTGTTTTGCCCAGCGTTTGAGCGCCTTTGTACTTTTAATGCAAGCGGGACGTTTTGACGAAGCACTTGAGCTTATGGAAGATCCAGTCGCTGAGCCATACCGAGCTGAACTGATAGCAGGGTTTGCAGAAGCGAAAGCCGCATTACCGAGTTTAGGTGCTGAATTGGTCAGTATTTCTGGTGCGGGTCCAACATTATTTTCAATTTGCAAAAGCCAACAAGCAGCAGAGAAATGTGAGCAGTGGTTACAGGAAAATTATCTTAACGAGCAGGGTTTTAGTCACATATGTAAGCTCGATCATTTTGGCACTCGCGAGTTGTAACAAGGATAAAAAATATGAACTTATTTAATTTAAAAGATGCGTCTCAACAGGTTTCGTTTGTTGAAGCCGTTAAAATCGGTCTAGGGCGAGAGCAAGGTGTATTTTTCCCGCAAACGTTAGCTCCTCTTAGTCAAGTATCCGCCTTGCTCAGTCTGCCTTTTGCGGAACGCAGTGCAAAAATTCTGAGTCATTTAATTGGTGATGAGCTATCAAAGGATGTGTTGAGCGACATGGTGTCACGTGCGTTTAATTTTCCTGCGCCGTTAGTTAATGTTGCAAAAAATACATATTGTTTAGAACTGTTCCATGGTCCAACGTTGGCGTTTAAAGATTTTGGTGGTCGTTTTATGGCGGAATGCGTAAGCCTGTTTAGCGAAGGCGAGCGAGTAACTATTTTAACGGCAACCAGTGGTGATACAGGGGCAGCTGTTGCCCATGCATTTTATAAAAAGCCAAATGTCGATGTGGTGATCTTATACCCTGAAGGCAAAATTTCTCTCGCACAACAAAAGCTGTTCACAACTTTGGGTGAGAATATCCACTGCTACGCAGTCGATGGCAGTTTTGATGATTGCCAAGCGTTGGTAAAAGAGGCGTTTTTGGATGAGGAATTGAAGCAGAAGCTTGGTTTGAACTCGGCGAATTCGATCAATATAAGTCGTCTACTTGCGCAAGTTTGTTATTACTTTGAGGCTGTTGCTCAGTTGCCGGAAGATAAGCGTAATAGTGTCCATGTTTCTGTGCCTAGCGGTAATTTTGGTAATGTATGTGCCGCGATGATTGCTGCGGTTATCGGTTTACCTATTCAAAGACTCAGCGCTACGACAAACCAAAATGATACGGTTCCACGTTATTTGGTTGACAATACATGGTCACCAAATGCAACGAAAGAATCACTGTCGAACGCAATGGATGTGAGCAAACCTAATAACTGGCCGCGAGTGGAACAAATGCTAAAAGAAACAATGTTCTCAAAGCATGACTTTTTTTCACGTTCAGTATCTGAACAAGAAACGAAACAAGCGATGCACACACTCCATGAAATGGGTTATTTAGTCGAACCTCATACTGCGATCGCTTACAAAGGCATGGTTGAAGATGAGCTTGCGAACGCGAGTTCGATTTTCCTTGCGACAGCACATCCAGCCAAATTTAAAGACTCTGTTGATGAAGTCCTTGGCACGGACATAGAGCTGCCAAAGGCCTTGTCTGACGCCTTGGCTAAGCCTTGTCTGGCGGAACCGTTGAAAGCGGACTACGCCGAGTTAAAAGCGGCGGTTTACGCAAAGCTCGCGGTGCAATAACCCCATTGTTGTACAAGAGGCCAACAGGCCTCTTTTTGTTGCTACATTTAAAATATTTATTTAGTTTGGTTGTTTTTATAATTTTTATAAATGTTTAAATTAAAAAATATCATTGTCAAAAGACTGTGAAATAAATTCAATCCTTGATTAAATATGTTCACTCAAGTTACGCCCCGTTTGCGTAGGCAAGTGGTCAATTTAGGCGTACAATACGGCTTTTCACAATATACGTGTACCTAGGAGACCCCATGTTAGAACGTAGCATGAACATCGCTGATTTTGATTCAGAATTGTTTGCAGCGATTGAAGCGGAAACCGCTCGTCAAGAATCGCACATCGAGCTTATCGCATCTGAAAACTACTGTAGCCCACGCGTTTTAGAAGCTCAGGGTTCTCAGTTAACAAACAAATACGCTGAAGGTTATCCAGGTAAGCGTTATTATGGCGGTTGTGAGCACGTTGACGTTGTTGAACAATTGGCAATTGACCGTGCATGTGAATTATTCAAGTGTGATTACGCAAACGTTCAACCTCACGCAGGTTCACAAGCAAACGCAGCGGTTTTCCAAGCGTTACTTCAACCACATGATACCGTTCTAGGTATGAGCCTTGCGCATGGTGGTCACTTAACTCATGGTTCGCACGTAAATTTCTCAGGTAAGTCATACAACGCAATCCAATACGGTTTGAACGCTGAAACAGGTGAAATTGATTACGCGCAAGTTGAAGCGCTAGCGCTTGAGCACAAACCAAAAATGATCATCGGTGGTTTTTCTGCTTACTCAGGCATCGTTGATTGGGCTAAATTCCGTGAGATCGCAGATAAAGTAGGTGCATACTTACTTGTTGATATGGCGCACGTTGCAGGTCTTGTTGCGGCAGGTATCTACCCAAGCCCGCTACCACACGCACACGTTGTAACAACAACAACACACAAAACGTTAGCTGGTCCTCGTGGTGGTTTGATCCTGTCTGCATGTGGCGATGAAGAAATCTATAAAAAGTTAAACAGTGCCGTATTCCCAGGTGGCCAAGGTGGTCCTCTGTGCCACGTTATCGCCGCGAAAGCAGTTGCGTTCAAAGAAGCACTACAACCAGAATTCACAACGTACCAAACGCAAGTTGTTAAAAACGCGCAAGCAATGGTTGCAGTAATGCAAGCTCGTGGTTATGACATCGTATCAGGTAAAACAGATAACCATTTGTTCCTTCTTGACCTAATCAAGAAAGACATCACAGGTAAAGATGCTGATGCTGCGTTAGGTAATGCGTATATCACAGTAAACAAGAACTCTGTGCCAAATGACCCACGTTCACCGTTCGTTACATCAGGTTTGCGTATTGGTTCGCCAGCAATCACACGCCGTGGCTTTAAAGAAGCAGAAGCAAGTGAACTTGCAGGTTGGATTTGTGACATTCTAGACAACATCGCGGATGAGTCTGTACAACTTGCAGTACGTGAGAAAGTAAAAGCAATTTGTGCAAAATTCCCAGTTTACGCGTAATTACGCTAACAACTGAGTTGATTTTTGTTATGATAAAGGCCGCTGTTTAGCGGCCTTTTCTTTTTCAAGGAACTACTTCATATGCATTGTCCTTTTTGTACAGCTAAAGAAACTAAAGTGATTGATTCGCGTTTGGTTGGAGAAGGCTATCAAGTCAGGCGTCGACGTGAATGCATTGAATGCCATGAACGTTTTACGACGTTTGAAGGCGCTGAATTAGTGATGCCAAGAGTGATCAAGCAAGATGGTTCTAGAGAGCCATTTAATGAAGATAAACTCTTGAATGGCTTGCATAGAGCCTTGGAAAAAAGGCCGGTTAGTACGGAACAAATTGAAGAAGTTATTCATAAAATCAAATCTGAACTGCGAGCAACTGGCGAACGAGAAGTGTCTAGTCATTTTATCGGTGAACTGATTATGGAAGCGCTCAAGCGTCTAGATAAAGTTGCGTATGTACGCTTTGCTTCAGTTTATCGTTCCTTTGAAGACATCAAAGAATTTGGCGAAGAAATTGCGAAGTTAGGAGAGCACTAACGTGTCGGCATTTTCTTCACTAGATGAACAATACATGCGAAGAGCGATTGAGCTCGCCAAGCAAGGACAATTTACCACGACACCGAATCCTAATGTCGGTTGTGTCATTGTGAACAATAATGAAGTTGTTGGTGAAGGTTTTCACATTCGTGCTGGTGAGCCGCATGCAGAAGTGCACGCCCTTCGTATGGCGAAAGAGAAAGCTGTCGGTGCTACAGCCTATGTGACATTAGAGCCTTGCAGTCATTATGGACGCACTCCACCGTGCGCGAAGGGTCTAATTGACGCTGGGATAAGCAAAGTTATTGCAGCCATGGTGGATACAAATCCACAAGTCGCAGGAAAAGGGTTAGCAATGCTTGAAGTCGCGGGCATTGAGACTGCGTTTGGCTTACTTGAAAGTGATGCGCGAGCCTTAAATGAAGGCTTTTTTAAACGAATGGAACTGGGCTTGCCATTCGTCAGTTGTAAACTCGCGGCCAGTCTCGATGGCAAAACAGCGTTAAGCAATGGTGAAAGTAAATGGATCACGTCTGCGGACGCGAGAATGGACGTTCAACAGTTTCGTGCACAAAGTTGCGCGATTATTAGCGGTGCTGATACTGTCCTTGCTGATAATGCTAAATTAAATGTGCGAGAGCATTTTTATCCAGATTTACAAACAGAACCCAGACAACCAATTCGTGTGATCCTTGACTCAAATAATCGACTGACACCTGAACTTGCCTTATTTTCCTGTGAGTCGGCGATAATTCTTGTGCGAACAACTCCTTCCGCTATTGAAAATGTATCACCGTGGCCACATTTCGTGGAAGAAATCGTCGTAGAAGCAAAAAATGGTAAGGTGGATTGCCTTGCGCTTTTGAAAGTACTTGCTGCACGAGGCGTCAACCGTGTCTGGTTGGAAGCAGGACAAACATTGTCAGGTGTATTCCATGCAGAAGGCCTCATTGACGAGTACATTGTTTATCTAGCTCCAAAAATTTTAGGCGAAGGCAGTAAAGGCCTTTTTGCAACAAAACCACTTGCTCACTTATCTGATGCAATGGCATTGGAGTTTACACACGTTCAATCAATCGGCGTTGATCTTCGAATTCACGCAAGACAAGCTAGGTAATTATGTTTACAGGTATCATCGAAGCAACAGGTCATTTAAGCGAGTTGAAATTGCAACAGGGCGACCTGTCTGTGCGAGTAAAAAGCAGCAACCTTGATATGGCAGACGTTCATCTGGGCGATAGTATTGCGACCAATGGCGTATGTTTAACCGTGGTTGAAAAATTTTCAGATGGTTTTCGTGCTGATGTGTCGAATGAAACGCTATCACTGACGCGTTTTGGCGACTATAAAATTGGACAAACGGTTAATTTGGAAAAAGCGCTGCAACCTATTTCTCGCTTAGGTGGACATTTGGTTTCAGGACATATTGATGGCGTTGCAGACATTGTGGCAGTCACACCGAATGCGAGAGCGACCGAGTATTGGTTAAAAGCACCATCCCACTTGATAAAATACATTCCTTACAAGGGATCTGTCGCAATTGATGGGATTAGTTTGACGGTCAATGCCATTGAGGATGACCGCTTTAAGCTGACCATTGTTCCGCACACGGCCCAAGAGACAACCATTGCGGATTTTAAAGTAGGCACCAAAGTGAATCTTGAAGTCGACCAAATAGCACGCTATTTAGAGCGCTTGCTTGGAAAGGACGACACCGTTAAATCAGAATCGACTCTCACAACGAGTTTGCTTGCACAGGCTGGCTTTATTCGCTAGTTATAGAGTTGAGCAGACCTTAAAGCGTAGGTAAAACATGGCATTAAATAGCGTAAAAGAAATTATCGAAGACATTAAAGCCGGTAAAATGGTCATTTTAATGGATGACGAAGACCGTGAAAACGAAGGGGATTTGGTCATGGCGGCCGAACATATTACCCCTGAAGCTATCAATTTCATGGCAACCTATGGCCGAGGATTGATTTGTTTAACGATGACTCAAGAGCGTTGCAAACAATTAAATCTACCTTTAATGGTCAAGTCAAACGGTGCGCAGTTCTCAACAAATTTCACCGTGTCGATTGAAGCGGCGAAAGGCGTAACAACGGGTATTTCAGCCGCGGATAGAGCGCGGACAGTACAAGCTGCAGTTGCTAAAGGTGCAGTGCCAGAGGATATCGTTCAACCTGGTCATATTTTCCCAATCATGGCGCAGCCAGGTGGCGTATTAACGCGTGCCGGTCACACAGAAGCAGGTTGTGATTTAGCGCGCTTAGCGGGTCTTGAGCCTTCTTCCGTTATCGTTGAAATTCTTAATCCAGATGGCACTATGGCTCGTCGTCCAGAACTTGAAGTGTTTGCAAAAGAGCACGGTATTAAAATTGGGACCATCGCGGATCTGATTGAATACCGTAATTTAAATGAAACGACGATTGAGAAAGTGGCTGTTTGCAAATTGCCAACTGAATATGGTGAGTTCGATTTAGTCACCTATAAAGACACCATTGATAACCAACTTCATTACGCACTCATTAAAGGTGAAGTAACTGCTGAGACTCCAACGCTCGTGCGTGTTCACTTGCAAAGTACATTCAACGATATTTTGCAGTCAAGCCGAGGAGGGGAACGTAGCTGGGGCCTTACGTCTGCAATGCAACATATCGCACAAAACAACGGCGTATTGGTCATTTTGGCAAAGCAAGAGCGTACGTCTGATTTAGAAGCGATTGTGAAGAATTTTGCTAAGCAAGATGCGGGCGAACACGTGTCAGTGAACAAATTCCAAGGTACCTCACGCACGGTGGGGGTGGGTTCACAAATTCTGGCTGATTTGGGTATCCAAAAAATGCGTCTGATGAGTTTACCGAAGAAGTATCATGCGCTGTCAGGCTTCCACCTTGAAGTGGTGGAATACGTAGCACCAGAAGGTTACACCGAGTAAGTTTTCACTCATCTCATTTCGTTCAGTTTAGAATGAAGAATTAGAATCATCGCCTACGGTTTTACACAGTAGGCGAACTTAACTTTTATGTGCTATTATGCGCGTCTATTTGGCTATTGCTCAGATATAATTAGGAACAGCGAATGAAAATCATCGAAGGTAATAAATACGCACCGGGTAAAAAGTTTGCCATTGTAATCTCTCGTTTTAACGACTTTATTGGTCGTGCTTTGTTAGACGGAGCGGTTGACGAGCTTAAACGAGTAGGTGGTGTGAAGGACGAAGATATTACAGTCGTTTATGTGCCTGGTGCGGTTGAACTGCCATTGGCAGCTAAGCGCCTTGCGATGAAAAAAGAACACGACGCAATTATTGCGTTAGGTGTAATTATTCGTGGTGGTACACCTCATTTTGATTTGGTTGCGAATGAATCAAACAAAGGTCTTGCGAGTGTCTCGCTTGATTATGATGTTCCAGTTGCATTTGGTGTGCTTACAACAGAAAGCATCGAGCAAGCAATTGAACGTGCGGGCACTAAAATGGGCAATAAGGGTGGCGAAGCTGCACTTAGTGCGCTAGAAATGGTAAACGTACTAGATCTTATTTAAGAATCTCAGAGGAATTTAAGTGAAACCAGCAGCGAGACGTAAAGCACGAGTTTTAGCACTACAAGCAGTGTACTCATGGCAGCTAAGTGGTAACCCGATTGCAGACATCGAACAGCAAATGTTGATCGAAAACGACGTATCAAAAATCGATGTTGAATACTTTAAAGATATTGCTCGTGGTGTTGTAGTAAATCAAAAGCAACTAGACGAAGTGGTATCTCCACATTTATCACGTCCGTTTGATGACTTAGACATGGTTGAGCGCGCTATCCTTCGTTTGAGTGCGTATGAGCTTAAGTTCCGTGAAGATGTCCCTTACAAAGTGGCTATTAACGAAGGTATTGAACTCGCAAAAATGTTCGGTGCTGAAGACAGTCATAAATTCGTTAATGGTGTGCTTGATAAAGCAGTGAAACTACTTCGTTCAAAAGAGTTTTCTGCCAAGCAATAATTCAGGAGAGCCGGCGTAGGCCGGCTTTTTTGTGTATGAAGGAATTTGAGTTAATTAATCGCTATTTCAAAGGCCGAGGTATCACGCGACGTGATGTGGACTTAGGCATTGGCGATGACTGCGCACTGGTTTCAGTTCCTGAAAACAGTCAATTGGCTATCACAACCGATACATTGGTGTGTGGCGTGCATTTCTTTGAAGACATTCCCCCAAGAGCTCTTGGACATCGAGTTTTAGCTGTAAATCTCAGTGACTTAGCGGCAATGGGCGCGGAGCCAACTTGGGTGTCACTGGCGCTTACGCTACCAAGTGTAGATTTAGAATGGCTTGAAGCGTTCACTGAAGGGCTTCACGAAATTGCAGAATACTACAACGTTCAAGTTATTGGTGGAGATACAACGCAAGGTCCTCTGACAATTACGGTTTGTGCTAAAGGGATTATTCCTAAAGGGAAAGCGCTGACTCGCAGTGGTGCAAAAGTTGGTGATTGGATTTTTGTGACAGGGCCGCTTGGCGATGCAGGACTTGCGATTGAAGCGCGAAAACAAGGGCTTAACATTACTCCTGAAAATAGGCAGGATGTCGAAAAACGTTTTTATTTCCCGACACCACGAGTTGCAGCAGGGCAAGTGCTTCGCGGACTTGCAACTTCAGCTATTGATGTATCCGATGGTTTAGTGGCGGATCTTGGGCACATACTTCGAAAATCGAATGTGAATGCGACGGTTCAAGTGGAAAAAGTGCCGGTATCAGAAGCGATGAAGGCAACGTTAAGTGAACAAGAACGTTGGCCGTATGTTTTAAGTTACGGCGATGACTATGAGTTGTTATTTACAGTCTCTGATACCAACAAAAGTACACTAGCGAATAAGTTAAAGCAGTATGGCGTTGAAGCAAAATGCATCGGGCAGATCTTAGCAGGAAATGGTCAACTAGAGTTGACTTTACGAGGGCAAAAGTTTGCTTTACCAGCGCGTGGATACGAGCATTTTAGTAACGAGTAGTTAGGAATAGAGTGAAGCAGTCTAAATATTCTTTAAGTCGTCCGCATCAGTTTTTGGCGTTGGGCTATGGTTTGGGTCTCGCACCAAAAGCACCCGGCACATTTGGTACTTTGGGGGCGTTACCCTTTATCTTCCTATCAAATGGATGGCCTATCTGGTTACAGATAGCAATTGCAGTAGTCTTCTGTTTGATTGGATTTTGGGCATGTGGAAAAACTGCTGACGATCTAGGCGTGCATGACCATCCTGCGATAGTTTGGGATGAAGTTGCCGGATTCTATATTACCATGATGTTTGCACCCATTAATTGGCTTACATTATTGGTGGGTTTTCTCCTTTTTAGATTCTTTGATATTGCAAAGCCAGGCCCAATCCGAACTTTGGATAGAAAGTTGCAGGGCGGCTTTGGGATTATGGCAGATGATATTCTTGCTGGTATATTTTCATTGATTTGTTTACAAGCTTTGATCAAAACTGGTTACCTAACAATTTAAAGGAATTATGCTGGTGTCATTGCGAACACGACAAGTCGGGTTATATTGCAAGGTTATACTTTGCTTGCTTTCATTTGTATTGTTTCCCGTCAAGGCGGCAATCAACGACTATGTTGTTAAGCAATGGAATATTCAAAATGGCCTACCATCGCAGTCTTTAAGTAGCCTAGTCCAAGACAATGATGGGTACATTTGGATTGGAACTCAGTTTGGCCTAAGTCGTTTTGATGGCAGTACATTCACGAATTTCAACACGCAAAATGTTGAGTTCTTGCCAAGTAACGGTATCAATAAACTGCTTCTAGACAGCAATGGGTTTATCTGGATTGGTACACGTAATGGCTTAGTGAGGCTAAATCCACGCTCATTCGAAACCGTGTCTTTTCGAATTAACGGACCAGTAAAAGACATTCTGGAAGATGAGCGAGGGCGCATATGGGTTGCGGCCAACGGCTTATTTATACTCACAGAACCTCAGATCAATCGTCAAGACCCCAATGCTCTTTCAGATGTTCCAACACTCAATTCAATAAATCAAATCGTCGGCTCAGTCAGTAAAATTGCTTGGTCGCCAAAGGGGATTTGGCTTGTTAATGAACGCCATTTACTTCGTCTTAGCGATTCGACTTCTGCGCCGTCCGATGCACTGCGTTTGGAACTCAGTGCTAAAGTGTCGCTGCCAGACCGATTAGCACAAACGATTATTCATGATCTCAGTTGGATTGAAGGAAATCTGTTACTCGCCTCTGAGTTAGGGGCTTATTTTCTTGATATTGATGATGAGCTAAGACCGTATCAATTTCCAGTCGGGGGTAATGCCGCCGTTTATAAGTTTGTTAGTGACCCTGATGGCGGTCTTTGGATCTCTACGTATGGTCGTCTACTCTACCGTGACAGTGATAGACAATGGCAGTGGGTTGAACCTGTTCAACTCGATCAAAGCATCTGGTTTTCAGATATATTCAGAGATCATGACGGCAATGTCTGGTTTGCGAGTTTCAGTGAAGGACTCTGGCTTGCGCATGCGGGTAAAGTTGAGCGTCACGCGTCAGTTGCTGCTGAAGCTCAAGCCGTGATGGCGATTACTCAAGGCCCCGATGGACGGCTGTGGATAGCAGGCAGCAATGGGCTTGGGTATTTAGATAAAGATGAGAATTACGTTGAGGAAATTCCTCAAGAGGTACTGAAGCGTTCTTCAATCCACGATTTAGAGTTTGTCGGTGATAGACTGTATTTAGGCACCGATAGAGGAGTCATGTTGTATGAAAATAAACAACTTTCAACACTTGGCTATCGTGAACTTAGACAAAATCCCGTTTTTTCAATAAGCCCATCTAATAAAGGCGGGTTATGGCTCGGCACTGGGCGTGGGTTGTATCGACTCGATTATTCAGGGATCACGCCGTTTACTTACAACGCTTTTCTTGGCAGTAAATTCATTACCTATGTGATTGACTATCCTCGCTATGGATTCATCGGTACAAATAAAGGGGCGTATCGCTATAACGATAGAGGCATCGAAAAAATCGGTGGTCAAACAACGTTAGACAACGCTTATGTGACCAGCGTATTGCATATTGACGGTGTAGCGACATTGGTCGGGTCATTAAATGACGGTTTATTTTATAAAAGTGAAAATGGTGAGTGGGCTCAGCTAGACGCGTCCCAAGGTTTGCCCTACGGTTCAATTTTTTCATTACACTACGATAAGTCCATCAATCGTATTTGGGTTAGTACGATGAAAGGCCTGTACCGTATGCCACTAGATCAATTTACGGGTCCTATCGTTAATTTGCAGATTGAGCAAGTGATTAGTTCATTCGACAAGCAATTGGATGGACGTCCGAGTCAATGCTGCTCTGGTATTGGTCATGATTCCGTTGTAGAAACGCAAACCGCGTTTTGGTACCCAAGTTTGCAAGGTGTCGTAGAAATCCCTAAAAACGTGAAGTTGTTTGGCAAAGACAATCTTAATGTACAGATGGAGAGCATTGAAACGCCTGACAGAACGTTATTCAGTGATGTGTTGAGGGAATCTATCACGCTCAAGACCAGCGAAAGAGATATAACGCTGCGCTACACCGCAATTGATTATTACGCACCAAATAGCATTGAATTCCGTTATCGCTTATCAGGATTGGATACCGATTGGCGCAAGGTTCAAAGCAGACGAGAAGCAATTTACACCAACCTGTCTCCAGGGGAGTATCTCTTTACGTTAGAAGTAAAGCGTCAAGGACAAGATTGGCGTAATGCGGTACAAAGAACATTGTTGATTAAAGTCCCACGTCGTTTTGATGAAACAGTGTATTTTAGACTCCTCATCACGAGCGGATTTATTTTCTTATTTTATTTGGTGTTCTGGGTTTTCAGAACACAGGAACGAAGGAAACAGCAGGCTTTGGAGAACTTAGTGGCTGAACGTACGACAGAGCTTAGGAAAGCGAATGAAAAATTGAATCAAGTAAATACGCAGCTGAAACTCGTTAGTCACACAGATGAACTTACGGGGCTTCGTAGCCGCCGCTTCTTGTTTGATCAATTACCAAAAGATGTAGAACATTATCAACGTAACGCGCATTCTCTGCAGCAGCAAGACAAGTCATTGGTATTGATGATCTTAAATATCGATAAGTTCAGTAAAATTAATGATGCGTTTGGGACGATTGGCGGTGACAGTTGCTTACAACAATTGGCGACATTGCTGAACACGCGTACTCAGGGCTCAGACTATGTTGCGCGCTGGAGTGGTGATGAGTTTTTACTTTTACTCCGAGATTTCAAGCGACCAGCTATCCAACAATATGTTAGTGAGCTATGTAAAGCGATTGCTGACCACGAATTTAGTTTGCCAAATGGACAACAAATTAAACTGACGGTCTCACTCGGCTGGTCGTTCTATCCGTTGCCATTGTTAGGTGGTCAGGTGATTGGCTGGGAATCTTCAGTGAACTTGGCCGATATTGCGCTACACCAAGTTAAACGTCGAGGTGGAGATGGTGCGGCCACGATCATCTTTGACAATCAATTGGATGCCTTTGAGTTCGAGCAATCGATCAATATTGATGAGCAACTCCAGTCGTTGCAAAGCAATGGACTTGCCGAGGTTCAGGTTTGGATGCGTTAGAATTGACGCATCTTCGCTTATTAAACACGTTTAAACAGGCTTTTTATCCAAGCTCCATACATCACCCAGTCGCCCAAAAATGAATATAAAGGGTGTTTAAAGGTGGCTGGTTTATTGTTTTCAAAAAAGAAATGTCCTATCCAAGCAAATCCGTAACCTGCTATCGGGGTGTATGCTAGTAAGTAATAGTTATTGAATATCAACGCGCATATCACTAAGAGAAGCACGCAGGAACTGCCAATATAATGGAGTCTTCTGCAGGTTGGGTTGCTGTGTTCTGCAAGGTAATAGGGATAAAAGCTAGAAAACGATTCGAACTGTTTCTTTTGCATTGTAATGTTTGTCGCATCGAATGAATATTCTTTACCCTATGGCAATAATGTTACTGAAGCAAGCCAATAATTAAGCGATGATTTAGTGAAGCGGATAGATAACCAGATTGAGAAAATAAAAAAGAGCCCGAAGGCTCCTTTTTAAAGCGATTTGATTTGGGCTAGGATCCCATTTGAATCAAGACCCAGTTCCGCGTACATTTCTTCTTGCGTTCCGTGTTTGATAAACTCATCCGGGATACCAATGTGTTTCACTGGTTTCGTATAACCTTTCAACGCGAAATATTCACTGACTGCACTGCCTGCACCTCCGGCAATAGCATTATCTTCTAATGTGATAAAGCGGTCATGATTCAACACTAATTCGTCGAGTAGCTCGGTATCAAGAGGCTTAACAAAACGCATGTCAACTAATGTTGCATCCAGTTCATCGGCAACAGGTTTTGCATAGCCTAGAAGCGTACCAAAGTTTAATATCGCAACGTTGTTACCTGAACGAATTACGTTAGCTTTACCGATAGGGAACTTCGTCATGGATTGCTGGATTTCTGCTGTACCAGCACTGCCGCGAGGGTATCGAACCGCCGCTGGCTTGCCACAATGGTAACCTGTATAAAGCATTTGTCTGCATTCATTCGTATCACTAGGTGCCATAATCACCATATTTGGAATGCAGCGCATGAAACTCAAGTCGTAAGCACCTTGGTGCGTTTCACCATCTGCTCCGACGATTCCGGCGCGGTCAATTGCAAACAATACAGGTAGATTTTGTAAAGCAACATCATGGATCAGTTGATCGTAAGCGCGTTGTAAGAAACTCGAGTAAATTGCAACAACAGGCTTTAAACCTTCACAGGCAAAACCAGCACCCAATGTAACGGCATGTTGTTCAGCAATCGCAACATCAAAATATTGTGACGGATGCTCTTTTGAGAAACGAACCATTCCTGAACCTTCACGCATTGCTGGTGTGATAGCCATTAAACGTTTGTCTTCAGTGGCCATGTCACAAAGCCAATCACCGAAAACTTTTGAAAAGGTTGGAGCGCCAGGCTTTGATTTAGGCAAGCTTTCTAATGCAGGGTCAAACTTAGGAACGCCGTGGTAACCGATAGGATCAGCTTCTGCTGGTTTATAGCCTTTGCCTTTTTGCGTTTTAATATGCAGTAACTGAGGACCTTTTAAATTACGCATGTTACGCAATGTATCAACCAGCATATTAATATCGTGACCGTCTATTGGTCCAATGTAATTAAAGCCTAGTTCTTCAAAAAAAGTACCAGGGATAACCATACCCTTGAGGTGTTCTTCCATACGGCTTGCCAACTCTTTAACAGGCGGCATGCTAGAAAGGAGCTTTTTACTGCCTTCGCGAATGTTGGTGTAAAAACTACCGGATAGAATACGGGCAAAATGGTTGTTAAGTGCACCGACGTTTTCAGAGATGGACATTTCATTGTCGTTTAGAATGATGAGCATGTCTGATTTAACGTCACCAGCATGGTTCATTGCTTCAAATGCCATTCCTGCGGTCATTGCACCATCACCGATCACCGCGACCACTTTTCTGCCTTTGTCTTCTTTTTTCGCAGCGATAGACATCGCAAGTGCGGCAGAAATAGAGGTGCTTGAGTGGCCAACACTAAACGTGTCGTATGGGCTTTCTTCACGATAAGGAAATGGGTGTAATCCATCTTTTTGGCGAATTGAGTGCATCTGCTCGCGGCGACCGGTCAAGATTTTGTGTGGATATGCTTGATGACCTACATCCCAAACCAAGCGGTCTTCAGGAGTGTTATACACGTAATGAAGGGCAACAGTCAGTTCTACCGTGCCGAGTCCAGATGCTAAATGACCACTGCTTTGCGAAACTGAGTTAAGAAGGTAATCCCTCAACTCGTTACTGAACGCCTGTAATTTATCTTGTGGCAACGAACGTAGTTGATGTGGTTCATCCACTAAAGTTAATAATGGGTACTTGCTACTATCAAGTTTCATGGTATCGATATGTGTCCTTCGCTAAACGCACAGAGTGGTTTGTCCACTCGTAGTTTGCTTTATTTACGTAATATTGTCATCAATTCGTCAACAGTCCAATCAGTGATCACGCTCAATGATAAAGCGAGCGAGTTGTTTCAACGTTTCACTGTTTCTGGACATCTCATCAAGCGCATTAAGGCTCTCGTTAACTAATTGGTTGGCAAACTGTTTTGCTCCATCGAGACCCAAATGTGCAGGGTAAGTTGACTTATTTAATTCTTGATCTGAACCCTGAGGTTTACCGAGTGTAAAGGTATCGCCAATGATGTCCAAAATGTCGTCTTGCACCTGAAAGGCTAGGCCAACTTTTTGACCGAAATCTCGTAAATGTTTGAGATCTTGCTCAGGGACATCTCGCCCACATAAAGCACCGAGTTCAATCGACGCTTGAAGCAATGCACCTGTTTTAAGTGAATGAATAGACTCCAGTTGAGCGAGCGATATAGGCGTATTTGTTGCAGCAATATCCATTGCTTGACCGCCGGCCATACCAAGCATCCCGGTTGCTTTTGTCAGTACCTTGAACATTGCTAGAATATTCTCAGCAGGTACATCAAACGGATGATTACTGATTAATTCAAATGCGAGTGTCTGCAGTGCGTCGCCAGCTAAAATGGCCGTAGCTTCATCAAAGGCGATATGACACGTAGGTCTTCCGCGACGAAGTGCATCGTCATCCATTGCCGGTAAATCGTCGTGAATCAAGGAATAAGTATGAATACATTCAATCGCGGCGGCGAGTACATCAAGGTCATTAAAATTCGCATTGTACATTTCTCCTGTCGTATAAACCAAAAAAGGTCGTAAACGTTTACCGCCTATGGTCAGACTGTAATGCATTGCATCAGATAAACGTTTATCTGTGGCTAAAGATTGACTGAAGTAATGTTCAATGAATGCTTCGACGCGGTCTCGCGCCGAAGTGATGTTTTGTTCTAAGGTCACTATTTATTCTGCTTCTTGAAAAGGCGTGACATCGGCATTAGGGTCGTTACTCATTAAGATAGCAACCTTTTGCTCCGCTTGTTTTAGTTTACTGGCTGATGCGTTTGCAAGACCAATTCCTCGTTCAAATTGTTTTAAGGCGTGATCTAAAGACATGTCGCCTTGTTCCATTTCAGTTACAATCGTCGCGAGTTCATCCATCGCTTGTTCAAAACTGAGATTTTCTGGTTTTTTTACAGCCATAACGGGTTCTTACTTTCAGCGCGAAACAAAAGCATAATTTTAGGGAGAATCGCCTCTTAGGTCAAAATAAGTTGCATGAAATCCCCGTAAAATAAATAAAGATGTTTGAGTATGAAATGGCTTTGTTTATTGAAGAGCTCGCAATTTAGGGGCTTTTTAATATAATTGATTTAAGTAATTCAGTTAGTTGCCGATAGAATCTTAAAATCTAGCAATTACACCCATAAGTAATTAGAACTGCTAATAATAATTTCATGGTTTTCTCGGAGGGGATGTGGATTTAGCAACCGTAATAGGCCTTGTTGGTGCCATAGGCTTAATCGTCATGGCAATGTTTATGAGTAGTGATGGTGCTATGGGCATGTTCGCCGACGGCCCCTCAACGGTTATCGTATTTGGTGGCTCGATATTCATCGTACTTTCTAACTTTACCATGGCACAATTTTTCGGTATCGGTAAGGTTGCAGGTAAGGCGTTCATGTTTAAAATTGAATCGCCAGAAGAATTAATAGAAAAAGCGGTTGAACTTGCTGACTCTGCACGTAAGGGCGGGTTTTTGGCATTGGAAGAAGCTGAAATTCCAAATAAGTTTATGCGTAAAGGTGTGGACATGTTGGTAGATGGACATGATGCAGACGTTGTTCGCGCCACCTTACAAAAAGACATTGCCTTGACGGCAGAACGACATGAAGCAGGGGCGATGTTGTTCAAATCACTTGGTGATATCGCACCTGCGATGGGCATGATAGGTACGCTAATCGGTCTCGTTGCGATGCTGTCTAACATGGATGACCCTAAAGCTATCGGACCTGCTATGGCGGTAGCGCTATTAACAACACTTTATGGTGCCTTCCTTGCGAACGTTGTTGCTATTCCAATTCAAACAAAATTAGCACTTCGTAAAGGGGAAGAGGAAATGAATCAGCGTTTGATTCTTGATGCTGTTTTGGGGATTCAAGACGGACAAAATCCAAAAGTAATCGAAGGTATTTTGAAAAACTATTTACCTGAATCTAAGCGAATGACAGAAGCGGAAGGGTAAGCTTATGTCTGACGAGAAACCCTGTAAATGTCCGCCACCTGGGTTGCCCGCATGGATGGGGACTTTTGCTGACCTAATGTCCTTATTAATGTGTTTCTTCGTTTTGTTATTGGCATTCTCCGAAATGGACGTACTGAAGTTCAAGCAAATAGCTGGTTCTATGAAATTTGCGTTTGGTGTCCAAAACAAAATTGAAGTAAAAGACATTCCAAAAGGTACATCCGTTATTGCGATGGAATTTACGCCAGGTAAACCAGATCCCACACCGATTGAAACGATTCAACAGCAGACGGTTGAAATGACACAACAGATGCTAGAGTTCCAAGCGGGTGAAGAAACGTCTGCTGGTGGTCGTCAAGAGCAACGTGGTAATAAGCGTGGTGGTGAATCACAAAGTACGGCGCAACAAAATGCTTCGACACAAGCAGTATCTGCCGCAGAGCAGGAACAGATCAACGAGTTGGTTAAAAAAATAGCTCAACAGCTTGAAGAACAAATAATGGATGGAGCAATTGAGCTCGAATCGCTTGGCCAACAGATCATTATTCGTATTCAAGAAAACGGTTCGTTCCCATCGGGAAGTGCTTTCTTACAACCTAAGTTTAAGCCTATCATTCAGGAAATAGCTGACTTGCTTAAAGATGTGCCAGGTGAAGTCACTGTGTCTGGTCATACAGATGATTATCAAGTCACAAACGAGCTCTACACCAATAATTGGGATTTGTCGGCCAAACGAGCTGTAGCGGTTGCGAGTGAAATGCAAAAGGTGTCTGGTTTTGATAAAAATCGTATGGTGGTTGTTGGCCATGCTGATACAAGACCTTTGGTGCCGAACGTGACAGACGTAGACAGAAAGCGGAACCGCCGAGTTGAGATTTCAATATTACAAGGTAAGCCAACGGAATCAGATCCAATTAAAGTTGGGCAAGAACCCTAGGCGAATACTTGATTTGCCTCCGGCATTGAACTAGCTTAGATAGTAGTATTCTGGAGAGGGAGGTGACTCATGTTATTGAATAAGTATTCTTACATGCCAGGCAATGGAAACGGAGACGACAACGATCCTGATCCTCCGAAATAAACGATGGAAGTAAAGGTTCAATCAAATGCCTGAGTGGTACATTCAAATACTCAAAATGACAAACAACAGTTGGTTGCTTTTTCTTGCCCCAGCTGTTGTTTTTTACGTTCTAAGAAAAGATCGCCCAGCATTTCTATTTGCTCTCATCACTGCGACTTTTTTTGTAATTGGTGCAGTGTTGCATGATTCAATAAAAGAGTTTGATAGGGGAATTTACGTTTATCGTTATCTTTTTTGGGCTGCCATGGATATTGGTTGGATGGGTACCATTGCGTATCTCGCGTTAAAAGATAAAGTCTACATGTGGCAAAGTATTATCGGACAGCTTGTTGTTGTTGTTGCTCCAGTGCTTCAGTTGTTTCGATTGTTAGATAGACATCTATGGGATTTGCATTTTAGTAACTATCTTTATACAACCTTACTTCCGCTTGTTAATGTCGTGACGCTGGTTGTATGTTACTTACCTATATTATTCTTATTCAAACGCTCAAAAACGACAGGTCCAGTCGTAAGAGTATAAACTCGTTGAGCTAAAATCCTCGCTTCTTGGCCGAAAGTAGTCAATAATTTAACTGTTTATATATACAGTTATTAAATCATGAAACTCTACATCGCCGAAAAACCATCACTTGCAAAAGCTATCATTGCTGTTTTGCCAAAACCTCATAAAAAGGAGGATGGCTACTTCATATCTGGAAGTGGGGATAGGGTAACTTGGTGTATCGGTCACTTGCTTGAATTAGCTGAGCCTCATGTTTATGACTCTCAATTCGAAAAATGGGATCTATCACATTTACCTATTATTCCCCGCGAATGGCAAAGTTCACCTAAGAGTAAAACTAAGAAACAATTAGGTATTGTGATTAAGCTAATTAAGGCTGCAACCACGCTCGTTCATGCAGGTGATCCCGATAGAGAAGGGCAATTACTGGTTGATGAAGTAATCAATTATGCAAAAGTCTCAGCGACCAAAAAATCCACAGTGCAGAGAGTACTTATCAGTGACTTAAATGCACCTGCTGTGAAAGCCGCGCTGTCACAGCCAAAGAGTAATCTCGATTACGCGGCATTAAGTATTTCAGCGCTCGCGAGAAGTCGAGCTGATTGGTTGTACGGTATTAACCTGACTCGTTTATATACCTTATTGGGACGCACAAAGGGGGCCTCTCAGGTTCTATCTGTTGGCCGGGTGCAAACGCCTGTACTTGGGTTGATTGTTCGGCGGGATGAAGAAATTGAAAGATTCAGTTCAAAGCCATTTTATGAAGTCTTTGCATCATTGACAACAGATACCAAAGAAGGGTTTAAAGCGAAGTGGCAGCCAAGTGAAGCCTGTTTGCCATACATGGACGAAGAAAAGCGCGTTGTGGTGAAAGCGCTCGCGGAAAATGTGGTAGGTCGCATTACCGACCAAATCGGGATTGTACAAAAGCTCAGTAAAAAAGAAAAAAGGCAAAGCCCACCGCTACCTTACAACCTATCTGCGTTGCAAATTGATGCAAATAAAATGTTTGGGTTGTCAGCAAAGCAAGTTTTAGACACCTGCCAAAGTCTGTATGAAAAACATAAATTGATTACTTACCCGAGATCAGACAATCGCTATTTACCAGAGGGGCATTTTGAACAGCGTTTCAGTGTGGTCGATGCGATTAAAAATAATGTAGAGAAACTCAGCAAGGAGCCATGTTCAGCCAATCTTTCTATACGCAGCGCCTGTTGGAATGATAAAAAGGTGGAAGCACATCATGCGATTATTCCGACAGAAAAGAAAACCGCGGTGGCGTTGTCCAGTTTTGAAAGCAATGTTTACTATCTTATTTGTAGACAATACTTAGCACAGTTTTTTGGGCCTTACCTTTTCGACGAAACGGTAGTGCATGTCGAAATTGCTGGTGGCGTTTTTATTGCGAAAGACAAAATGGAGAAAGAGCTTGGCTTTAAGCTACTTTACGCTAAGTCCGAATGGACTAGCTCAACGTTACCGACTCTGGTTGAAGGGCAAGCTCTGCATTGTGATAGTGCGGAACTCTTGGAAAAAATGACAAGTCCACCAGAATACTATACGGATGCTTCCTTATTAAGTGCAATGACTGGCGTTGCCAAGTTTGTTACTAATAGCCACATAAAAGCTATTCTTAAAGAAACTGATGGTTTAGGTACTGAGGCAACAAGAGCCGGCATTATCGATTTACTTGTTCAGCGGCATTTTATTGTCCGTAAGGGAAAGCAGCTGCATTCTACTTTGCTTGGTAGAGCGTTAGTTCACTCGATACCTGATGATTTATCACTACCAGATAGGACAGCTTTGTGGGAATCAAATTTAAGTCGTATGGCTAAAAGAGAAATCTCATATCAGCAATTCATTGAGGAATTGTCAGATGAACTTAACCGACTTATAAATTCGAGTCACTCGAACACCATGCAGTCATTTAGTGGACTGGCTGAATCTTCCTACA